>DASTKG010000051.1:0-14400 GCA_035716005.1 Candidatus Eiseniibacteriota bacterium | reverse complement strand
CCGATCTCCTTCAGGGTCATCTCCTCGTAGTAGTAGAGGGAGACGACCAGGCGCTGCTGCTCCGGAAGGCTGTCGATGGTCTCGAGGAGCACCTCGCGCGACTCGTCGTTCTCGATCACCTCGAGGGCGTCCTTGTGGTTCGGATCGTCCACGATGTCTTCCAGCTGGATGACGTCCTGGTCGTCCTCGCCGGAGACCGACTTGGAGAGCGACAGAAGCGACGTGCCGTGCACCTCGTCCATGAGGCGCGAGAGTTCCGTGGGGCTCAGGTTCAGGGCGTCGGCCACCTCGATCTCCGTGGCCGCGCGGCCGAGCTTCTGGCCGAGATCGCGCGCCGCCTCCTCCACGCTCCGCGCCTTCCGGCGGATGGAGCGCGAGGCCCAGTCGAGCGAGCGGAGTTCGTCGAGGATGGCGCCGCGAATCCGCCAGATGGCGTAGGTCTCGAACTTCGTCCCCTTCGACTTGTCGTACTTCTCGAGCGCGTCGAAGAGCCCGATGATGGCGGCCGAGACGAGATCGTCCCGCTCCACCGACTTCGGCAGATGGAGCGCGAGGCGGTCGACGACGTACTTCACGAGCGGCGCGTACTGGCTGAGCGCCTGCTCCTTCTGGCGTTCACGCCGGTTCTTCGAGCGCGGCGAGCGGTGCTGGAGCATCTGCAAGACGGACGGCGATGCCATGGTCGATCTCTCCCGCGCTAGCGCTCGGCCCGCGCGCCGTCGAGCGGAGACCCTTGGCGGGTCTGCTCGTAGTGGCGGCGCAACGCGGTCCGCATGAGGATGAGACTCGCGAGAAACCCGACCGCCGCGACGATGAGGAACGCGATGGAGGCGCGGGTCAGCACGAGGGGCCACGGGGCCCGGTTCAGAACACCGAGAATCGAGACGATGGCGGCCGCCGCGGCGGACGACACGAGCGTGAGTCGGAGAAGGAAGCGGCGCACTTAGACTTCCTCCGGCACGGCGTCGCGCGAAACGACGTTGTAGGGGCCGGGGGCGGGCGCGTCGGGCTTCGGCTCCTGTCCCATCACGCGCCGCGCGAGCGAATAGATGCACGAGGCCGCGGGCGAGTAGGGATAGGTGGAGAGGCACGGCTCCTGGCGCTGCACCGACTTCGACACCGACTCGTCGGCGAGAACGCAGCCCCAGTACTCGATCTCGAGATTGAGGAACCGCTTCGCCACGGTGCGCACCCGGCGCGCCACGCTCATCGCTTCGTCCTCGGAGTCGGCTTGATTCACGAGGAGCGACGGCACGCAGCGGAGCGGCCGGCGCGAGAGGACCTTGATCATGGCGTAGGCGTCGGAGAAGGAGGTCGGCTCCGGCGTGGTCACGACGAGGATCTGGTCGGCGACCTGCACCATGGAGATGGCGTTCTTCCCGATGCCGGAGGGCGAGTCGATGAGGATGAGATCGATTTCGTCCTCCAGCTCGCCCAGCGAGCGGATGAGGCACTCGGTGCGGAACTCGTCCAGATTCGCCAGCTCTTCCACGCCGCTGCTCGCGGGAAGGACGTGGATGCCGTCCGGCCCCTCGAAGACCACGTCGCGGACGCTGCGCTGTCCGAGGATCACGTCCTGCAGGTCGTACTGCGGCGCCACGCCCAGGAGGAGATCGACGTTCGCGAGTCCGAGATCGCCGTCCACGACGAGGACGCGGACGCCCTGGCGGGCGAGCGCGAGCGCGAGATTCGTGACGATGTTCGTCTTGCCCACCCCTCCCTTGCCGCTCGTCACGGCGACGATGCGCCGCTTCGGGCGGGAGGCGGGCGGCACCATCCGCGAGCTCGTCGCGAGACGGGGGCGAGCCGCGCGCTTGCCGCCGCGCTTCGCGCTCTTCGTTCCGCTGCCGGCGGCCTCGCGGGTCGCGCCGTTCTTGATTTCGATCTCGGACATTCGCTCGTTCCTCGGTGCTTCCGGGGTGGCCTTCATGCGATTCGGATCCGGCTCGAATCGCGATTTCGAATCGACGCGGGACGGATTTGCAATCGCCGTGCCGCCGGGCATCTCTCTCTAATTCCCTGACTTTTCGTCGTTTACAGGGGGCGGCTCGTTCGCCGGCCGGCCATTTCCGGCGTGGCCGTCGGCCTCGCCGGCAACATTCTGTCCACTGCTCTCGCGGCTGGCCGGGTCGGCCGGGGCCTCCGGCTCCCACGACGTCGGCATCCCCACTCGGCGCCAGGCGTCCGCGCGAGCGCGGTTCAGGATTCGAAGGGCGGCGCGCGTCACGAGCGGCGTCCTCCGCGGCGCTGCCGCGACGCCTCGACGGCGCGCGAGAGTTCCGCGTCGATGGAATCGGCCCGCTCGAGGCCGTCGCGATGGCGCGCGGCGCCGAGATCGGCGAGCGCCGACCAGTGCTGCGGCGTCGATCCGAGAAGAAGACGGCGCCCCTCGACTTCCACGACGAGGAGCGAGCGCCCGACGCCGACGCGCGTGCGGCCGAGCACCATCACCTCGGGCGGCGGCGGGCCGAACGCGGGATCGAGCGTGTGGTCGACGGCGGAGCCCGGAGCGGGGCGCCGCCAGAAGTAGCGCGCGGCTCCGAAGAGCACGAGTCCGCCCACGGCGATCGACGTGGCGTAGACGAGAATGGCTTGGTTCATCGAGGGCCTCCCTTCCCGCTGTTCCCGCTCTGCGAACCCATCCCTGGGCGAACCAGACTCACGACGCGAACCGACAGGTTCCCGCCGCTCTCCTCGAGACGGCCGTAGCCGACGAGCGTCGCGTTCGCGACGATCTCGACCAATCCGGGCTTCGCGGCGCGCAGCGGGATGACGCTCCCCGGCTGGAGCGACGCGACGGTCTCGGGGGGAAGCGCGGCCGCTCCGACCTCGGCCGTGACGAGGAACGTCTCGGTCGGGGCCGGAACGAAGGGATCGGCGGCGCGAAGGGCATCGATCTCGGCGGGCGTCAGGAGTCGCGACATGGCGATCGTCCCTACCGGCCGTTCCGCGACGGGCCGACGATGGCGCGAATGAAGTCGAGGTAGCGGCGGATCTGCGTGCCGTCTTCGCTCCGGTTCGCGCGGCGCGTGCCGTTCGAGCGGGTGGAGCGGCTCTTCCGCGAAACGGCCGAATGAGAGGAACGGGACTTCGTGCGCGCCATTGGAGGCTCCTTGGCTCTCTGCCGGGGCCCCATGCCCCGGAGGGCCCATCGCGGGCCATCGGGGTAGGCAAATGGCAACGGACGTGCCCGCGCCGAAGGAATGTGGCCGGATCGAGCTAATCGATTGTTTTACTGGAAGTTAGCGAAAGGCGGGTGGGGTCAGGCTGTCGATTCAGGGATCGGCAGAGGCGGCGAATTCTTGAGCGAAATGCGAGGAGGCGTGCAGAACGAAGCCGGCGCTCGTCCTTATAGAATGAGCATCGCGTCGCCGTAGGAGTAGAAGCGATAGCCCTCGCGCACGGCGGTTTCGTACGCCTCGAGTATGAACTCGCGCCCCGCGAACGCGGAGACGAGGAAGAGGAGGCTCGAGCGGGGGAGGTGGAAGTTGGTGATCATCGCGTCGATCGCCTGGAATTCGAACGGGGGCCGCACGAAGAGGTTCGTCTCGCGCCACGCTCCGTCCGCGGGACGGCCGTCGCGCGCCCACGCCTCGAGCGTGCGCACCGACGTGGTGCCGACGGCGACGACGCGCCCGCCGGCCGCCTTGGTCGCGGCGATGGCCGCCGCCGTTTCGGGAGGAACGCGATACGGCTCGGAGTCGAGGACGTGCTCGTCGGGATTCTCGGTCGAGACGGGGCGGAACGTCCCCGGCCCGACGTGGAGCGTGACCGTGGCGAACGAGGCGCCACGGGCTCGAACGGCGGCGAGCAGGGCGTCGGTGAAGTGGAGCCCCGCCGTCGGCGCCGCCACCGAGCCCGCGTCGCGCGCGAAGACCGTCTGGTAGCGTTCGCGGTCCTCCGGCTCGTCGGCTCGCTCGATGTAGGGCGGAAGCGGGATGTGGCCGATGCGCGAGAGCCACGCTTCGAAGGCGGGCGCGCCCTCCGCGGCCGGATGGAACGCGATCCGCCGCACGCCGCGCTCCCCCACGGAATGAACGCGCCCCTGCCAGGTCGCGTCGAGGAAGGCGAGCGACGCCCCCTCGTGGAGCGCCCGCGCGGGACGCGCCAGCGCCGACCAGATTCGCGCCGGCGGCACGCTCGGCTCCTCGCGAAGGAGGAGGACTTCCACCTCGCGGTCGCTTCCGTCGGCCTTGGAGACGCGGGCGAAGAGGCGGGCGGGAAGGACGCGCGTGTCGTTCGCCACGAGGAGATCGCCGGGACGGAGGAAGGTCGGGAGGTCGTGGAACCGGGCGTGGCGGATGGCGGCCGACGGTCGATCCGGAGAGCCGCCCCCGGCCCCTCCCGTCCGCGCCGCGCGGTCGAGCACCATGAGGCGCGAGGCGTCTCGTTCGGCGGCCGGATGCTGCGCGATTCGATCAGGCGGGAGGTGGTAGTCGAAGTCGGAAGTCTTCATGGTCGGAGGAGTGTAGGATAACCGCCGGAAGCCTTCCATTCCGGCGCCTGAGGAGGATCCTCCATGACACGGGCCCAGGTCTTGAAGCGGCTGAAGCGCTCGCACTGGCAAGCCCTCGAGCGGCACCTGAAGATCGCGTACGCGGAAGGAGTCGAGGCGGGGCTCGCGCGCGCCCGCGGAGGCGGGAGGCGGGCCCGCACGATTCGCGGCGACGCGACGGTGGAGGGACTCGTCCGTCTCGTCACGCGGCATTTCGGGCTCGATCGCTACAAGTTCGAGGTCCGCGTGGTCCATCCGGAGTCGGGCCGGAGAATCCCGGCGCGCGATCTGCTCCGGGATCACCTCGCGGAGCCGGAGAGGCGCTAGGAGCGGCGCTCGGAGGTTAGAAGAGCTTCTGCTGGGGAGGCTCGGCGGCGCGCGCCTCCCGCGCCTGCGGGTCGGCGTTCCGGACCGGCGGCTCGAGGCCGAGATGGCGGAAGGCGAGATCGGTCGCTTCGCGGCCTCGAGCGGTGCGCTTCAGGAATCCTTCCTGGATCAGGTAGGGCTCGTAGACGTCCTCCAGCGTGTCGGGCTCCTCTCCCACCACCACGCCGATCGTGGAGAGCCCCACCGGGCCGCCGCCGTACTTCACGACGATCGCCTCGAGCATCCGGCGGTCCATGTCGTCGAGACCGCGCGCGTCCACCTCGAGAAGCTCCAGCGCGGCCCGCGCCACGTCGCCGGTGACCTTCCCCTGCGCCCGCGTCTCGGCGTAGTCCCGAACGCGGCGGAGGAGACGATTCCCCACGCGCGGCGTGCCGCGCGAGCGCCGCGAGATTTCGGCCGCTCCCTCGCTGTCGATCGCCACGCCGAGAATGGAGGCCGATCGGAGGATGATTCGCGCCAGGTCCGAGGCGGGATAGTAGTCGAGCCGCGCCGAGAGGCCGAACCGGCCCCGAAGCGGCGCCGAGAGGAGGCCCGTGCGCGTCGTGGCCCCGACCAGCGTGAAGCGCTTCAGGTCGATCCGCACGCTCCGCGCGCTCGGCCCGCGATCGATCATGATGTCGAGGCAGAAGTCTTCGATGGCGGGGTAGAGATACTCTTCCACGACGGGATTCATGCGGTGGATCTCGTCGATGAAGAGGACGCCATGCTCGTCCATGTTGGTCAGGAGCCCGGCCAGGTCGGCTGCCCGCTCCAGGACGGGTCCCGAGGTCTGGGTGAAGGAGACTCCCATCTCGGCCGCCATGATCGCGGCGAGCGTCGTCTTCCCGAGCCCCGGCGGGCCGTGGAAGAGGACGTGGTCGAGCGCCTCGCCGCGGGCGCGCGCCGCCTCCACCGCGATCCGCAGCTGCTCGCGAACGCTCTTCTGCCCCACGAACTCCTCGAGCTGCCGGGGGCGCAGGCTCCGGTCGAAATCGACGTCGCCGACGATCGGCTCCGGATCGGTGATCCGCTCTTCCTCGTCGGGACGTTTCGGCTTCGGCGACATGGGGCGACTTTACCGCACTTTCTGCTGGAGCGCGCGCCGGATGATCGCCTCGGCGGTGGCGTTCGCGCCCAGCTCCGCCAGGGCGTCCTGGACGGCCGATTGCGCGCCCCCGCGCGTGAAACCGAGCGACTGGAGGGCGATGGCCGCGTCGGACGCGACGTTGTTCGTCATGGCGCCGGGGAGCGCCGCCCCCGGCGGCGAGGCCGGGGCGCTCGGGACCATCTTCTCGCGCAGCTCGACGAGCAGGCGCTGCGCCAGCTTCTTCCCCACGCCGGGCAGGGTCTGGAGGAACTCCGCGTCGCCCGTCTCGATCGCATCGCGTACGCGCGAGGCGGTGGCGCCCGAGAGGATGCCGACCGCGAGGCGGGGGCCGATCCCCGTCACGGAGATCATCCGCTCGAAGAGATCGCGCTCCACCACGTCGGCGAAGCCGAAGAGTTGGAGCGCGTCCTCCCGCACGTGGAGGTAGGTGAGGAGGTGGATCTCCTTCCCCAGCGCGGGAAGCGTCTCGAAGCAGGAGACGGAGATGTGGAGCCTCATGTCGAAGCCCCCGACGCGAATCACGGCGGACGTCGGCGATTTCGCGGCCAGCACGCCGTGCAGGGCGTCGATCATCGTTTCCTCCCCATGGACCATTGGCGCTGGGCGGCGCGCTGCGCGTGGCAGAGCGCGACGGCCAGCGCGTCGGCCTCGTCTTCCCTCGGATCCCCCGACTCGGGGAGGAGCCGCTTCACCATGAACGTGACCTGCTCCTTCGAGGCGGCTCCCTGCCGGACGACCGCCATCTTCACTTCGGGCGCGGTGTACTCGTAGAGCGCCGCCCCCTGCTGGCGCGCGGCCAGGAGGACGACGCCGCGGACGTGGCCGATCTGAAGCGCCGAGTGGGCGCTCTTCCGGACGAACGCGGTCTCGACGGCCACCTCGTCGGGGCGCCGGCGCTCCAGGAGAGCGCTCAGCTCCGTGTGGATGGCGAGGAGGCGGTCAGCGAAGGGGAGCGTGGCGCGCGTCGCGATGACGCCGGAGCCTTCGTAGAGGATTCGGCTCCCGTCGCGGCGGACGAAGCCGTAGCCGGTGAAGCGGCTCCCGGGATCGACGCCGAGGATGAGCGGCGCCGGGGCCGGCTCCGGACGAGCGGAGGCCGCCGGCGTGACGCCGGGCGCGCGCACCGCGGCCTCAGGACTGGAGGCGGCTGAGCGTTTCGTCCGAGATGTCGAGATTCGTGAAGAGCCGCTGGACGTCGTCATGATCCTCGAGCAATTCCATGAGCTTCAAGGCAACCTCGGCGTCCTTCTCGCTGAGCGTGATCGTGTTCTGCGGCACCTTGGCGAGTTCGGCCGAGGTCGGCGTGATTCCCTTCGCCGCCAGCGCGGCCTTCACCGACTCCAGCTGGGAGAGCGGCGTCATGATCTCGTACGACTCGGGATCGTCCGTGGAGACGTCCTCGGCGCCGGCGTCGAGCACCAGCATGAGGAGCGTGTCTTCGTCCATGGCGCGCTTCGGGACCACGATCTGTCCCTTGGTGGTGAACATGTACTGGACCGAGCCGGCCTCCGCCATCCGCCCGCCATGCTTCGTGAGGAGGTGGCGCAGCTCGCCCGTCGTCCGGTTCCGGTTGTCGGTGAGGGAGTCCATGAGGATGGCGATCCCGCCCGGGCCGTAGCCCTCGTAGGAGACCTCCTCGTAGTTCACCCCCTCCAGCTCGCCCGTGCCCTTCTTGATCGCGCGCTCGATGTTGTCGGCCGGCATGTTCACCGACTTGGCGCCGGCGATGGCGGTGCGGAGCCGGGGATTCGCGGCCGGGTCGCCGCCGCCCGCCCGGGCCGCGACGCTGATCTCCTTGATGTACTTCGTGAAGACCTTGCCGCGCTTGGCGTCGATCCCCGCCTTCTTCCGCTTGATGGTCGCCCATTTCGAATGACCGGACATCGAGACTCCTTTGGAACGCTGCCCCGCCGCGGCGGGGAGTCGATCGGGTTAGCGGACGATGACCAGCCGCTTCGAGTAGCGCTGGCCCATCGCCTCGAGCTGATAGTAGTAGATCCCGGAGGGGACCATGCGACCCGACTGGTCGTGCCCGTCCCACGTGACGGAACAGTTCATCGGCACCACTTCGGGGTGATTCGCGAGGAGGGTCCGCACCAGGCGGCCCTGCGCGTCGAAGATGCGGAGATCGACCGGGACGACCCCGGGGGCGCCCGCGAACGAGTAGTCGATGCGCGCCGTCGTGCTCACGGGGTTCGGCCTCGCCTGCGCCAGGAGCACCTTCGGCGCCGTCGGCGGAGCGTCCATCGCCACGCCGGTGATGTTTCCCGTCGTGAAGCGGTAGCGATCGCGGCTCTCCCGCGCGTGATTCGCGGGGTCCTTGGCCGTGACGTACCACTCGTACTGCGTGAACGGAAGGAGGCTCGCCGTCACGACGAGCTGCGTGTCGGCCGTGGTCGTGGTGAAGACGCACTGCGCGGGCGAGATCGTGCAGATGGAGACCTCGTATCCGACGGCGTCGCCCGGCTGCGGATCGCGCGCGCGGTTCCATCTCAGCGTGATCGGCACCGATCCCAGCGTGCTCTGGTGCGGCGGCGAAACGAGCGTGAAGGGGTAGGGGTAGATCGGCCCGCCGAGGGACGAGGTGTAGATGGCGGCGCGGGCGTTGACGCGGCCCCAGCCGTAGTTGTTGTCGGGGGCGCCGGCCCGGTCGGCGGTCGTCATGAGCGCGGTGCGGACCTGGTAGTTCGTCCACTCGGGGTGCGCCTCCCGCACGAGCGTTCCCACGCCCGCCACGAGCGGGCAGGAGAGGGACGTGCCGCTCGCCGTGCTGTAGGAATTCGGAGAGCCGGCGACGGCCCAGTAGACGCCGACGCCCTGCGCCACGACCTCCGGCTTCGTCCGGCCGTCCCAGGTGGGGCCGCGCGAGGAGAATCCGGCGAGGACGTTGTTCACGTCGACGGCGCCCACCGAGACGATGCTGTCGGCGTCGGCGGGACAGGTGATGCTGGTCGCGCCGAGGGATCCCTCGTTCCCCATCGAGTTGCAGACGAGGATGCCGCGCCGGTGGGCGAAGACCGCCCCCTGCGTCACGATCGAGGTCCGGCCGTCCATGTCCTGCTTCGCGTAGTCGCCGCCGCCCGTCCCGGCCGGATCGAAGTCGCTGTACCCGAGCGAGGAGGTGATGACGTCGGCGCCGATCGAGTCGGCCCACTGCGCCGCCGCGACCCAGTTGTCCTCCTCCACGTGCGTCTCGGTCGGAACGTACTCCGTCTTCGCGAGGAGGAACGCGGCGTTGTAGGCGGGGCCGATCAGGACGGTCGGCCAGTAGCCGCCGGCCACCGACCAGGTGCCGGTGCCGTGCTCCCACTGACTGGCCACGTCGCCCGCCTGGTTCGCGGTCTCGCCGTCGTGCTGGATGAAGTCCCATTCCGCGATCTTGTGGAGCGGCGAGTTCGCCGTGTGCGTCTCGTCGAAGCCGGTGTCGATGACGCAGAGGATCTCGCCCGCCCCGCTGTAGCCGGAGTCGTGGACCGCGGGAACGTTGATCGACGTGAGCTGCGCGAGCGAAAGACCGTAGTTGGTCGGCTTGGCGAGGGAAACCCCCGCCCAGGTGTCGGAGTTCGTGCCGTTGTTCCCCGTGTCGGGGAGCCGCGGCATTCGCCCCGCTCCGTCGGACGAGCCGCGCGGAGCGAGCCCGCCGGCGTCGATGACGGGACCGACGTCGACCGGCTTCGTCGACTTGGCGCGGCTGGCCGGCTCCACGCTCAGCACGAAGGGAAGCGCGGCCACGCGGCGGGCCGTCGCCTCGTCGGCCTCGATCGTCACGGCGTTGAACCATTTCAGCACGTTTCGCACGCGGGCCCCCGAGGAGGCGACGCCCTCCACGTACGAGGCGACGACGGGAACGTCGTACCAGTCGGGCACGAACGTTCCGCCCGTCTCGCGCGCGCGCCGCGCCTTCGCGCGGGCGCCGACCTGGGCGCCGGCCGCGCGCACGGCGTTCTCGAAGGAGAGCGGATCGCGCTCCCCCTTGTCGGTGAAGTAGACCCAGAGCACCGAGGCGCCTTCGCTCCGGAGACGGGCGACGGCCGCCGCCGAGAGCGGATCGGCGGGACGCGGCGCCGCCGGGCGATAGCGATCGACCGCGGCGAGGCGGGAGGGAGCGGGCGAAGCGAACGCGAGGGGCGCCGCGGCCGCGCCGGCGAGGGCGAGGAAAGCGGCGACCCAGGTGACGCGGGAGCGGCGGGCGGCGCGAGGATGCATGAACGTCTCCGAGGTGTGCACGGCGCTCCGGGGCCGGCGGCAGGCCTTAGGCCTGGGCCATGGCCTCCTTGTCGGCTTTGGCTTGCGCGATCACCTTGTCGGCCAACTCGCGCGGGACTTCTTCGTAGTGTGCGAACTTCGTCCGGAACGACGCCCGCCCCTGCGTCAGGGACCGGAGGTGCGTCGAGTACTTGTAGATCTCGGCCTGCGGCACGAGCGCGCGGATGACGTCGTGGCGCGTCTCGGAGGTCATGCCGAGGATCTTCCCGCGCTTCGAGGAGAGGTCCCCCGTCACCGAGCCGACGTACTCCTTCGGCGCGTGGACCTCGATCTCCACGATCGGCTCGAGCAGGACCGGATTCGCCTCGCGGCACGCCTCCCGGAACGCGAGCGCGCCCGCGATCTTGAACGCCATTTCCGACGAGTCGACGGTGTGATAGGAGCCGTCGTAGAGCGTGGCCCGGAAGTCGACCATCGGGTAGCCGGCCAGCACGCCCTCGTGCAGCGCCTCCGCGATCCCCTTCTCCACGGCCGGAATGAAATTGCGGGGCACCGAGCCGCCGACGATCTCGTCGACGAACTGGAAGCCTTCCCCCGGCTTCAGGGGCTCGAATTTCACGTGGACGTCGCCGAACTGGCCGCGGCCTCCGGTCTGCTTCTTGTGGCGCCCCTGCTTCGCCACCAGCTTCCGGATCGTCTCGCGGTACGGAATGCGCGGCTTGGCGGTCAGCACGCTCACGTGGAATCGGCGCAGCAGCTTCTCGATGGCCACGTCGATGTGGAGATCGCCCATGCCGGAGATGATCGTCTGGTGGAGGTCACCCTCCACGCGCACGTGGAGCGTGGGGTCCTCCTCGCGCAGGCGATGGAGCCCCGAGCCGACCTTCTCGTCCTCCCCCTTCGCCTTCGCGGCGATGGAGACCTCGTGGTTCGCCTCGGGGAACGGGATGGTTCGCAGGACGATCGGGTGCGCCTTGTCGCAGAGCGTCTGGCCGGTGTGCGTCTCGCGGAGCTTCACGGCCGCGCCGATATCGCCCGCCCCGATGTGGGGCGCGTCGATGCGGTCCTTCCCGCGCACGATGTAGAGCTGCCCGATCTTCTCGGCGCGCTGCGCGCTGGAATTGAAGACTTCCTTCCCGTGGTCGAGCAATCCCGAGAAGACTCGGACGAGCGAGACGTCGCCGGCCTGGCCCTCGCCGCTCGTCTTGAAGACGAGCGCCGCCAGCGGACCGGCGGAGTCGACCTTGAGTTCCACCTTCTCGCCGTTCCCCGGCTTCGTCCCCGTGACGGGGCCGAGATCGGCCGGCGAGGGGAGGAGATCGAGGATCGTGTCGAGGAAGAGATCGAGTCCCAGGAACGGCATGGCGGCCAGCGGGAGCGCCGGAACGAAATTCCGATGAAGCACGCCCTCGCGAAGTCCGAGGTGGATCTCCTCCACCGTCAGGTCGGCGCCGCTCAGGAACTTCTCGAGGAGCGTGTCGTCGGCCTCGGCGGCCGCGTCGACGAGCGCCGAGCGGGCCTCCTTCACGTCCGCCTCGATCTCCGCCGGGATCGGCGTCTCCTTCAGCGCGCCTTCCTTCTCGAAGAGGAACGCCTTGTTCGCCGCGAGATCGACGAAGCCTCGGAACTTGTCCCCCTCACCGATGGGCCACGAGATCGCGACGAAGCGCTTGCCCAGCTTCTCGCTCGCCCCGTGGATCGTCTTCGTGAAGGAGGCGTGCTCCTTGTCCATCTGCGTCACGGCGCAAAGAATCGGACAGCCACGCTCCTCGATACGCTCCCACACGGCTTCCGTCCCCGCCTCGATGCCGGCGGGAGCCTTGAGGCAGAGCACCGCGGCATCGGCCGCTTCCAGGCCGGAGACGAGATCGCCGACGAAGTCGGCGTAGCCGGGCGTGTCGATGAAATTGATCTTCTGGTTTTTCCATTCGATCGGGGCGAGCGCGAGGCTGATGGAGATTCGTCGGTGCTGCTCTTCCGCGGTGAAGTCGAGCGTCGTGCTGCCGTCTTCGATCTTCCCTTGGCGCGCGATCGCCTTGGTGCGGAAGAGCGCGGCTTCAGCGAGCGAGGTTTTCCCCGTCCCATGATGGGACGCGAGCGCAACGTTACGGATTTGGCTAGGCAGGTAGTCCTTCAAGGCCGCCCCCAATCTTCATGGTAAGTGCATTGATTTCATGGGAATAGCCACTTTGGAATAGGGTATCACAGGGGCCGTCGGAGCGTCAAGGCGGGGTGAGACAACAAGAGGGGGACGCTTTGGGCGTCCCCCTCTTGGGAAGTGCTGGTACTAGAGTCGAGCTTACTTGTTGCGACGCGCCGCGCCGGCGAGGCTGGCGAGGCCGAGGCCCAGGAGCGCCATCGAACCGGGCTCCGGAACGCTGCCGCCGCCACCACCCGAACCGCCGCTGCCGCCCGAGCCACCGCTGCCACCCGAACCGCCGCTGCCACCCGAACCGCCCGAACCGCCACCCCCGCCGTCATGCGAGAACGGCGCGAAGACGTAGGAGGTGTGGTGAGCGCCGACGATGTGGTTGAAGGCGTCGAAGTGAACCTGCGTGAAGCCCGTGATCACGACGTCGTAGGCGTTGATCTGGCCCATCGAGCCATTGGAGGTCGAAAGGTCGACGCCGCCCGTGAAGTCGTTGATCGGCGAGTCGCTGAGGTTCATGTTGCCGATACCCCACTGCGAGAACGTCGTGCCGGCGCCGTAGATGTCATGCGTCGGGAGAGGCGAGCCGTCGCCGGTGATCGGAATGCCACCGTCGGCGCTCTGGAACTCGAACACCGGGTTGCTGGCCGCCGACGGATCGGTATAGACCGCCGAGCCGGTCGTGCTGCCCGTGATCGAGATCGTCCCCGTGCCCGCTTCGCTCGTCAGGTACGCCGCGGTCAGCTTGACGTTGTCGATCGCCGAGCCGTCCGAGATCACCCAGAGCTTGAAGGACGAGGCGTTGATCACCCACGTCTCGGTGGCGTTGTCGTACGTCGCGCCATCGATGTAGATCTGAAGATTGGGAACGGCCTGCGCGGTTGCCGCGCCGAGCATTCCTAGAGCGAGTGCAGCAACAGCAATTGCCTTCTTCATCATGAGTGACCCCCGCTTGGTTGCTACTGACAACTGGCCCCAATGGACCAGCTCACCGACGCAGTTGAGCGCACCTCCGCCAACTGCCCGTCATGAACCCACGGAGAAAAGCTTACACGATTTGGCACTCAAACCGCAAGCCGGATTTTGCATTTTGCAGTCCCCAACTGGCGACTATTTGGCCAGTTCCCGGAGTCGGGCCCGGACACGGTCGGCCTCGGGCGAGTTCGGGAATTCCTGGAGGAAGCGGTTCAGATAGGCGGCCGCCTTCGGCCTCATCTTCTTGTCTTCAGCTAGTTTAGCTCCTCCGAGGAGCGCCATCGCGGCGTAGTTGGACGTGGGACTCGTGGCCACCATCGCGTCCACCGCTCGGAAGGTCCCAGGGGTGTCGTTCAGGCTTGCATAGCACCGGATCAGGTTCCAGCGGAGGCGAGGCGTCCCGGCCCCGAGGCTGTCGGCCGCGATCATCCGCTGGTAGATCTCCACGCCCCTGCGCAGGGCCGCCTTCGTGCCAGCGGTATCGTGTTGTTTCACATAATGTTCCGCCGCCGTCATGGGCGCCTGTGCCGCGGCGGACGTGAAGGGATACTTGGTCGGAATCGACTCCAAGATCGATTTCGCCTGGTCCCACGCCCCGAGGCGGTCCTCGAGGACCGCCTGCCGGAGAAGCGCGCTCGCCGCGGTCTCCGCCTCACGGGGGTAGCGCGCGGCCACGGACTCGTAGCCCGCGCGGGCGCGATCGAGCTGCCCCGATCGCTCGAGCAGGAAGGCGGCGTCGAAGAGCGCGAGCGGCGCGACCTGCGATTGCGGAAAATCGAACGCGATCCGTTCGAGCGCCGCGACGGGCGCGGATGGATCCTTCGCCTCCAAGCCGGTGAGCTTGATGCGCGTGTAGCGGATCTCGGGGATGCTCGACGCGAGCGAGGGCTCCTTCACGACGGCCGTTTCGGCCGCGTCGAGCGCGGCGAGCGCGTCCGTCTTCCGACCGAGATCGAGGAAGCTGTGCACGAGGTGGAGCCGGACCTGTGCTTCGAGACGCGGGTCGAGCGGGGCCTGCGAGAGAAGCCCCTCGTAGTAGACCCTCGACGCCTCGAGTTCGCGCTTCGCGCCGGCTTCGTCTCCCATGTCCTTCCGAGTCGA
>DASTKG010000050.1:0-2625 GCA_035716005.1 Candidatus Eiseniibacteriota bacterium | reverse complement strand
TCATCCGGGCCACCCCATGAAAACCGTCCTCTCGGTCTTCGGGACCCGTCCCGAGGCGATCAAGATGGCTCCCGTCCTCCAGCGGCTCGCCGCGGAGAAGGGGATCCGTTCGCTCGTCTGCGTCACCGCGCAGCACCGCGAAATGCTCGACCAGGTGCTTCGCCTCTTCTCCATCCGGCCCGATCACGACCTCGACCTCATGCGCGGGGGGCAGTCGCTGACCCAGATCACGGCCGGCGCGCTGACGCTCCTCGAGCCCTATCTCCAGGAAACGAGGCCCGATCTCCTCCTCGTCCAGGGCGACACCACGACGACCATGGCGGCTTCGCTGGCGGCGTTCTACGCGAGGGTGCCGGTGGGGCACGTGGAGGCGGGGCTTCGCACGGGCGACCCGAGCTACCCCTGGCCCGAGGAGATCAACCGGCGCATCACGTCGGTCATCGCGAAGCACCACTTCGCGCCGACGGAACTCGCGCGGCGGAACCTGGCCGCGGAGGGCGTGGCCGACGAGGCGATCACGGTGACGGGAAACACGGTCATCGACGCGCTCCTCCAGACGGTGAAGACGCCCGGACCGCTCCCGCCCTTTCCCCGCCGCGGGTCGCGCCTGATCCTCGTCACCGCGCATCGCCGCGAGAATTTCGGCGCGCCGCTGGCCGAGATCCTGGCCGCCATCGGGGAGATCGCGCTGCGGTGGAAGGACGTCGACATCGTCTACCCCGTGCATCGGAATCCCCAGGTGGACGGGCCCGTCCGGGCGGCGCTCGGCGCCACGCCGGGCGTCCATCTCCTCGCCCCGGTCGACTACAAGACCTTCTGCGATCTCATGAGCGCATCGACGCTGATCCTCACCGACAGCGGCGGCATCCAGGAGGAAGCGCCGTCGCTCGGAATCCCGGTCCTCGTGCTCCGCGACGAGACCGAGCGCCCCGAGGCGGTGGAGGCGGGCGTGGTCCGGCTGGTGGGTCCGCACCGGAAGGCGATCGTGTCGAACGTGGCCGACCTGCTGGAAGACTCGCTCGCCTACGCCTCGATGGCGACGAAGGTGAACCCCTACGGGGACGGGAAGGCGTCGGAGCGGATCGTCGCCGTGCTCCGCCGGCTTCTCGAGGCGTGAAGCGGGCCCCGCTTCTCAGCGGGGTCGTTGCGCTTCTCGTCTACCTCGCGCTCGCCCCGCCCGTCCTGGGGGCGGGGGACTCGGCCGAGCTGACGCTGGTCCTCGCCTTCGACGGCGTCGCCCATCCCACCGGCTATCCGCTCTGGACGCTCTTCGGCCATCTCTTCGTTCGGATGCTCCACGCTCTCGGCGTGGCGTGGCCCTACGCCGCCAACGCGTGGAGCGCGCTCGGCGCGGCCGCGGCGGTGGCGCTCCTTCACGCCGCGGCGCGCCGGCTCCTTCCGCCGCGCCCCGAGGGGCCCGCGTGGGCCTGGGAGACGACGGCGCTCGCGCCCGCGGCGCTCTTCCTCCTCCTGCCGACGTGGACGGGTGTCGCGACCGTGGCGGAGGTCTATTCCTGGCATCAGGCCTGGGTGCACGGGGCGGTCGTCGCGTTCCTGGCGATCGCGGGAATCGGCGCCGCGCCGGGCGCGGCCGCTCTCGCCGGATGGGGACTTCTCGTGGGCGCGGGCCTGGCGCATCACCTCACGTCGCTCCTCGTGGCGGCGCCGTTGACGCTCGCGATCGGCGCGACGGTCGTCGGGGACGGCGCGCGTCGAGGCGCGCCCCTCGCCGCGGCGAGAAGAGCCGGCGCCTTCGTGGCCGGGGCGATCGTGCCGCTCCTCACGTACGCCTCGATCTATCTCAAATCGGATCGCGATGGCCCCGGATTCTGGCCGGCGCTCACGCCGGGCTGGGCGGGATTCCGGGCGCACGTGACGGGGGCGCAATATCATGGAGCCTTGCGCGGCTTCGCGTGGCCGGACGCGGACCGGACGCTTCTCGCGGGCTCGATCGCTCCGATTCTCGCGGTCGCGCTGTTTCTCCTCGTGGCCGCCCTCCTGCTCGCGCGCCAGGCTCGAGAGCGCATGGCTCTCGGCGCACTCCTCGCCGCGGCTCTCTTTCAGATCGCGTTCTCCCTCACCTATCGAGTCGCCGATCCGGCGCAGTACTTCCTCCCGGCGCTCGGGATCGCGCTCCTCTCGATCCCTTCGTTCGTGGGAGCCGTCGCCGTCCGGGCCCCGCGCCCGGGCGCGGTCGCCGTTCCGGCCGCCTGCCTCGCCGCCTTGCTCGCCGTTTCGCTCGGAGTCCCGGGGTTCCGCGCCGCGGCCGAGGAGCGCAGGACCCTCGTCGGCTTCGACGGCCTTCTCCGCCGCATGTGGGGCGTCATCCCCTATCGAGAGGGAATCGTCCTCTGGCGGAACGACATGGCGCCGCGGCTCGTCTGCTATCGGGAGTTCGACGGAACGGGGGTCGGTCTCGAAGTATGGAATCCGTGGCAGTTCACGGACGCCTCCGTGCGGGCGCGCTTCGCGGCGAGGCACGGCTTCGATCCGGTGGGCGATCTCACGCTCGCGCGGGAGGACCTGCTCGCCACGGGTCCCGACTCGCCGTCGACGCGGGCCTTCTTCTCGGACGTGGCGCACAGGATCAACGAGCGCGTGGCGGTTCCCGTCGTTCTCTTCGAG
>DASTKG010000049.1:0-7660 GCA_035716005.1 Candidatus Eiseniibacteriota bacterium | reverse complement strand
CTCGTGCGATTGCGGATCGTTCAGCGGAATGCCGTTGATCGTCACCGCGACGCGGCGCTGGCTGAAGCCGCGCACCTTCACGTAGGAATAGCCGATGCCGTTCCCGGCGTCGGAGTAGGCGAAGACGCCCGGCGTCTCGGCGAGGAGCATCGGCACGTCCTGGGCCCAGTACTTCTCCTTCACGGCCTCGCGGTCGAGCCGCGTGAAGGCGACGGCCGAGCCGCGCTCGTCGGGGCGCGTGGTCGTCACTTCGATGGAGGGGCCGGGCAATTCCTCCGGCTGGAGACGGACGTCGTCCGTGATCGGGACCGAGTAGTCCCCTCGGAACGGCTTGTACCCGAGGAGCGAGATCTCGAGCGTGAAGGGACCCTCGCGCGGCGGCGTCCCCTTCACCGCGAACGATCCGTCGGCGCCGCTCACGGAGCGGTACGTGGCGTCGCCCGAGCGGACGCGGACGAGCGCGTCGGGGAGCGGCTCGCCGGTGCGGGCGTCGAGGACATGGCCCGCGACGAGCTGGACTTCTTCGGCCGACACGGGAGGGACGCCGGCGGAAAGGGCGAGGGCGAGGAAGACCGGAAGCAGGAGGAGATAGCGGTTCATGGTGACGTCCTTTCGCCGAAACAAATCGGCCGCCACCAGCAGAGGTCGCGGCCCGGACGGCGATTCGACGTCGGTTCCGTTTCCCTACGCTGGAATGACCCAGTTCAGGTTCCTAGGGTGTGATCTCAGGCTGGATTCCTCTCCAGCCACCCCTAACGGTGAGCGTTCAGAATCGCGCCGCGTCCGGCGCGTGTCAAGGGGGTTACTGGGTCGCGAAGGCGGCGGGCTCCGAGTGTTCGGCGGGCCGGTCGTCGAAGAGAACGGTAAGCTTCCAGTGGTACACGCTTTGCCCCGGCAGCCGTCCGCGGAGCGAATCGGGGATGGTCCACGCGTTCGTCTTCAGCGAGTCGCTGGCGAAGAGGGAATCGTCGGTGGCCGTCATGAGGGTGACGCGGTACGCCGCGGCGCCGGCGACGTTCTTCCAGTGGAGCTGAATGCGATTCGGCTCGCTGAAGATCGACGTCATCTCGTAGATGATGGGGCCCTGGTCGGGCGGCTTCGGAACGGGCCTGCCGGTGCTGTGCGGGCGGACCGGCCGAAAGCCGAGCCAGAGCCCGACGCCCCCGACGACGAGGGCGAGCAGCGCGACGACGATGAGGGTGGTGGCGTCCCTGCGGTTTGCCATATCTCTCGGGCCGGTGCTACGCTTTCCACGCTCGCCGACCGACACGAACCCTACACCAGCCGGAGCCGATCGTCACCATGTCACGCGCAGTGATCCTCGCGAACGGCACCCCGCCCGCCCCGGAGACGATCGCCGGCGCCCTGGAGGGCGCGGCCCACTTCGTCTGCGCCGACGGCGGGGCGAACACGGCCCGCGCCATGGGGCTCGTCCCCGACGCCATCGTCGGCGATCTCGACAGCGCGGACGCCGCGACGCTGGCCCACTTCGCGTCGGTCCCCCAGATCCGCGACACCGATCACGAGCGGACCGACACCGAGAAGGCGATCGACTACCTCCTCGGCCGGGATCGCTACGACGAGATCACCCTCCTCGGCGCGAGCGCGGGACGCCTCGACCACGTGCTGGGGCACGTCTCGCTTCTGCGCCGCTACGCCGGCCGCGCGCCCCTCGTCCTGGAGGACGACCACGCGCGGTCGTGGCTCGCGGGCGGGACGGAGGGCGGGACGGTGGAGCTCGACGTGTCGGCGGGGACGACGGTCTCGTTCTTCGCGGTGGGAGCGCCGGCGGAGGGGGTGACGACGGAGAACTTCCGCTACGCGCTGACGGCGCGACGGCTCGAACTCGGCGTGCAGGACTCGGTCTCGAACGTCACCACCGCCCGGCCCGCCCGGATTCGGATCGCTCGCGGAGAGCTGCTCGTCTTCGTGGTCACCCGCCCGTAGGCGTCAGGCGTCCCCCCACGGAAGCGCGGGCGGATCCGCCGCCGGCGACGCGGCCCGCGGAATCGACATCGAGACGACGGTTCCCCTCCCCTCGCCCTCGCTCTGGAGGTGCACCGAGCCCCCCATCGCCTCCACCAGCTGCTTCACGATGACGAGCCCGAGCCCCGTGCCGCCGAACTTGCGCGTCGTGGAGGCGTCGGCCTGCGAGAACTTCTTGAAGAGCCGGTCGCGCCGCTCCGCCGCCACGCCGATGCCCGTGTCGCTGATCTCGATGTCGACGAAGGGGGAGCCGGGCGAGGCGTTCACCTCGATCTTCACCATCCCGCGCGGCGTGAACTTGATGGCGTTCCCGATCACGTTCACCAGCACCTGGCGGAGCCGCGCCTCGTCGCCCAGGACTCGAAGCCCCGGCGGGATCTCGGACATCTCGAAGTCGAGGTACTTCTGGCGCGCCTGGACCTCCATCGTCGCCTTCACCTCGGCGAGGATCGGCGAGAGGTCGAGTTCGCGGCAGTCGATCTGGAGCCGCCCCGCCTCGATGCGCGCGAGATCGAGGACGTCGTTGATGAGGCCCAGGAGATGCGTGGCGCTCTTGAGCGCGTGCCCCAGGATCTCCTGGCGCTCCTCGTCGCTGTCGCAGGTGCCGTCGAGCACGAGATTCAGGAAGCCGATGATCGAGTTGAGCGGCGTGCGAAGCTCGTGCGAGGTGTTCGCCAGGAACTCGCTCTTCAGTCGGTCGGCCGCGCGCAGCTCCTCCACCAGCCGTTCCAGCTCCTGATTCTTCTCCTCGAGTTCCGCCTGATGGACGGTCAGCGATTCGAGGAGCCGGACGTTCTGGATGGCGGTGCCGAGCTGGTAGGTGACCGCGCGCAGAAGCTCCGAGTTCCGCGTCGAGAGCTTCTCCCCCTCCACGCTCAGGATCGAGACGACGCCCACGACGTCGTTCGCCGCGAGAAGCGGCGCGTGAACGACGGTGGCGATGCTCCGCTCGAGCAGCTCCGACGTGGCCACCTGCTCGCGCGTCTCGATGGCGCGGAGGACGCCGGGGTTGATCGCGTCGGGAATCATGCGCGGCGAGAGCCGGAGCGTGGGATGGAGATAGGAGGCCTCGCCGACGAGGTGGAGCCGCCCTCCGTCCGCCGCCTCGTAGCGATGGATCCAGCAGGCGTCGACCTCGAGCCCTTCGACGATCTCGCGCGCCGCGGCGCGGAGCATCGTGACCGGCTCGACGCTGCTGCCGGTGGCGACCGCGAGGGAGGAGAGGGCCGAGAGTTCGGCGGCGCGCCGGCTCGACTCGGCCTCGATCCAGCGCTGCTGCCCGAGTTCGGTGATCGTCCCGACGTAGCGCACGGCGCCGGCGGTGCCCGGCGTGACCGACGTGATCGAGAGCATCATCGGGCTCGCGTCGGCGACCGACGTGCGGACGTCGAGCTGCCCGAGCCACGACCCGTTCGTCTCCACTTCGTCGAAGATCCGGTTCTCGAGTTCTTCCGGAGAATCGGAGGCGAGGAATCGGCGGAGCGGCGCGCCGCGAAGGATGCCCGGCGCGACGCCCGTGTGCTCCACGACGGCCTTGTTGGCCTGGAGAATGGTGCGGTCGGCGGCGAACAAGAGGAGGCCCACCGGCGCGCGATCGAAGTGCTCGACCAGCGCGTCGCCGATGTTCGGGATCGAATCGATCGATCGCTTCCCCGCGAGGGGCGTCGTCACCGGGACCTCGTGCGGGAGGGCTCGTTTCGGGAGCCGCGGCGGCTCGCCGGGAATGTCAGGCTTCCGAACGGGTTATCGGCCTCCAGCCGGGTCAACTGGACGGGAAAATGGTCCGGGGCTATCCTGCGCGAGGCCGCAGGGGCGCGGCCCACCGAAGGGGGTTGAGAATGAACAAGATATCGGCCGGCGTCGTCACGGGGCTCGTCCTCGGAGCCGCGCAGGGCGCGCTGACGATGGGCGGGGACGCGAAGGGGGCCGAAATCCTGCTTCCGATCCTGGGGCGGGCCTCGCAGGGGATCATCGCCGGAGTGCTCGCCGCGTACCTGACGAAGCCGAAGACGCCGCTCTGGCGCGGGGCGCTCGTGGGTGTCGCGGTTGGCGCGGGGCTTGGATTTCTGGCCGCACTGCCGGACCACGCGTGGATGCCGATGGTGCCGGCGAGCGCTGGAGTGGGGTTGTGCTGCGGCTTGGCCGTCGCGAAGGCCGCGCGGTAGGCTGCATCCATGACGCTCCCGGACGTTGCAGCTCATGTGGGGAGGATCTCATGACGAACCCGCTCCGGAAGTACTCCGAAACCCTCTTCGCCCTTCTCCGCATCGTCGCCGGCCTTCTCTTCGCCTGCCACGGGGCGCAGAAGCTCTTCGGCGTGATCGGCGGAGAGCGCGCCACCGCACCGCTGATGATGGTCGCGGGCGTGATCGAGTTCGGGGGAGGTCTGCTCATCGCGGTCGGCCTCCTCGGGTCGATCGCAGCGTTCCTGGCGAGCGGCGAAATGGCCTACGCCTACTTCTCGGTGCACGCGCCCCAGAGTCCCTGGCCGATCGTGAGCCATGGGGAACTGCCGGCGCTCTACGCCTTTCTCTTCATCTTCATCGCCGCCCACGGGGCGGGGCGGCTGAGCGTCGAAGCCCTCTTAGCGAAGCGCGGAAAGAGTGCGGCGCGAGGCCCGGCATCACCCTAACGACAGCGTCGCCTTGGTCCGACGGGGGCAACGCTTACCTGGCGCGACAAGCCTTTGAGGCAGCCAGCCTTGGAGCCACGCCCCCGGACGGACCCTTGATGCTGCCCGCCCGGAGGTGCATGCTCCTTACGTGAGGCGTTTCCCGCGATCGCGGGCCCCACGGTCCCCCCGTTGACCCCTCTCGTGGACGGCTGCGCCGGCGCCCAGGGCGACCACGCCGAGGAAGAGGTCCGCCAAATCCATGACGATTCGGTCCAGCCTGCGTCTCGTCTCCGCGCTCTCGTTGGCGCTCCTGGCCGCGGTTCTCGTCGGATGCAGCAAGGACGCCACCGCGCCGAAGCCTCAGCCGCTCGCGCCCGAGACGGAGTTGACGTACGCGCCGCTCCAGGGGGACACGGCGGGCTTCCGCGTGCACCTCTTCTGGAACGGCTACGATCGAGACGGGGAAGTGGCGACGTTCCGCTTCGCGATCGACAGCGATACGCTCGAGCTCGACATGGCGAAGTGGAAGTCGACGGCGTCGCACGACACGACGCTTCTCCTTCCCGTCGACCCCGTGAAGAACGTCCGCGGCCACGTCTTCTGGGTCTCGGCGGAAGACAACGACGGGAACATCGACCCGACGCCGGCCAAGCGGTACTTCTCGACCAGCACGATCGCCCCCGTCTCGAACATCGTGCTCGGGCCGACGGCGTGGAACCCCCTCGTCCCGCCCAATTTCCGCTTCGAGTGGGAGGGGACCGATCCCGACGGCGGCGAGACGGGCGGCCCCGCCCCCTGCGACTCGTTCGAGACGCTTCTTCTTCGAATCGGCGCTATGAACGACCCGAACACGCCACCGACCCACCAGCCGCTCCCGCCATTCAACTACTCGTTCTACGTCGACCTGATCAACGCGAGCGTCGGCGACACGCTGGCCGACCCGCGGTACGGCGACTGGCGGTGGGAGGGGACTCGAGCGAAGGGGGCTCAGATGTCCGGTACGCCGCTCGGCGAGTATGTGTTCGCCCTGCGCGCGGTGGATCTGGCCGGCGCGAAGGAGAAGAATCTCGCGATCGTCCGAAACATCCGCCATTTCACCGTCACGAGCAAGAACGTCGGCCCTACGCTATCGATCGCTTATCGAAACGTCGCCCTCCCTCCGGCCATGGGACCGATCGACTTCGAGCGACGGGAGTTCCAGATTCTCGAGGGTGAAATCGTCTCCTTCGCCTGGTCCGCAACCGCGGAATCCTACGGCGGCTTGATCGTCGGATTCACCTATGCGCTGGACGACACGCTGTCGTTGCCTCCCCTCGATATCCGGAACGCCGGCGTCATCTACCGGCCCTCGGACCTTTCCGTCGGGGCGCACTTCCTCTTCGTTCGAGTCGTCGATGACACGGGTCTCCAGACAAGCGCCGTCATTCCATTTCGGATCGTCCACCCGACGTTCAAGGATCCCGTGAGCGCGCTGAACCCCCCGCAGTACCTCTACGTGGACGACTCCCTTTCGCCGGGGGTCAACAACGTCAACCGATTCTTCAACTTCCCGTCCGACGCCGAGGAAGACGAGTGGTGGCGCGTGAACGTCCTGACGCCGCTTTCCCTCCAGTACGGCGTGGGGCGACGGGATTGGGATACGTACTTCGAGGGGACGGTCAACGGAGGCTACGTGCGTGCGGCGCCGCTCCTGACCGACCTCGCCGCCTGCCGGGTCGTCATCTGGAATGTCGATTTCAATAACCAGATCCAGAACCCGACCGCGCTCTTTCAGACCCTCGTGGGAGGCGGCCTTGGCGACCTCAGTAGCTACCTTCGCGCCGGCGGGACGCTGATCCTGAACGGCTCCTCCATCGCGACGAGCATCGTCAGCCCGACGACGGCGTTGACGGCCAACCTCAGGAGCGGCATCTGCGCCGCCTTCCCGCCCGGGACGGCGGGATACGCGCAGACGTTCTTCCCGCGCGAAATGATGGGGATCGACGGCGCGCGATCGGCCGAGGAAGCGCTGCGCCGGCAGGGGGCGAGGGACTTCCTCGAGGCGCGCGTCACTGCTGAGGGCGTGGCCGCGGGATACGCCTCCGCCGAGGTCGACACGGGCGAGACGGCCAAGTGGAACGGGAAGATCGTCCCCGGAGAGCCGGAGACTTCGTGGGCGCCCGGCCTCGTGCGCATCGAAGGGTGGAGGATGGCGTCGTCCTTCAACTGCGACTTTAACGAAGGGCTCTATCGCCGCGAGGATTTCGGCAGGCCGATCTCGACGCCGCTCTTCACCTATCATGGCGCGCCGACGGGGATCTACATGATGTCGGTCGGCGGCGTCGGAGGCGCCGACTCCCCGCGCGAGGGCCTGGTCGTCGGGGTTCAGCTGCAAGCTCATGACCTCGGCCAGTCCGGCGGCGGAATCATCAGTGGCAGCAGTACCGGGGACGTGATCGGGCGGATCGTCGTCCTCGGGTTCCCGATGTACTTCCTCAAGGACCCTGAGGCGACGTCCTTGATGAAGACGGCGTTCGGTTACGTGAACGCCTCCCCCACGCTACCGACGATGCCCTAGCGGCCGGACCCCTACGGCGCGGGCTTCGACGTCGATCCCGCCGGCTTCGCCTCCACCTTCCCAGGATCGCGGCCCACCGCCACGCGCGTGTAGGCGTCGAGGCGGAAATACTTCTTCATCACGTCGCTCACCTGGCCCGGCGTCACGGCGCGAAGCTTGTCCGGCATCGTCTCGCCGAATTCCCAGCCCAGACCCGTCATCTCCCAGTACGCGAGCCGCGAGGCGAGCTGGCGGTTCTCCTGGCTCCGCAGCTGATGGCGCGAGACCGCCTTGTCGACCGCGACCTTCACGTCGGCCGGCGTCGGCGGCGTCTTCTGGTAGCCCTCCACGTCGCCCAGGACGCCGGACGACGCCATGGCGAAGTTGGACGGCGTGACGCCCATCTCGTTCTGGATGGACGACTGCCCCATCCGGTCGGTCATGTAGAACCACGAGCGGTAGGCCACGCCCTTCTCGTAGACGTACTTGAAGAAGAGCTTGTCGCCGATGATGCCGGTCGCGAC
>DASTKG010000048.1:0-18278 GCA_035716005.1 Candidatus Eiseniibacteriota bacterium | reverse complement strand
TGCCGGCGGGACGGGGGACGCGCGCGGCGGCGCTGGCCGGGTTCGCGCTACTCGCCGCGGGCGGCGTCGCCGGGGTCTTCGTCCGGGGGCGGGCCGAGTCCCGATGATTCGCGTCGAGGGGATCAGCAAGCGCTACGGGCCGATCGTGGCCGTCGACGAGCTCTCCTTCGAGGTGGTGCCGGGCGAGACGTTCGCGCTCATCGGGCCGAACGGCGCCGGAAAGACCACGACCTTGAAGATGATGCTCGGCCTCGCTCGCCCCGATCGAGGGAGCATCGCGCTCGGGCCCGATCGGCTCGCGCCGCACGATCCGCGCGCGCGCGAGCGGCTCGGCTACGTCCCGCAGCGGGTGGAGTTTCCGCCCACGCGGACCGCGCTCGACATTCTCGACTACTTCGCCTCGCTCCGAGGGCTCCCCGCGGGCGCCGCGGCGCGCGCCCTGGAGCGGGTGGGGCTCTCCGACGTGGCGCGCCGGCGTGCGAGCGAACTCTCGGGCGGCTACGCGCAGCGGCTTTCGCTCGCGCAGGCGCTCCTCGGCGACCCGTCGCTCCTCGTCCTCGACGAGCCGACCGCGAGCCTCGATCCGGAGGCGACGTGGGAATTCCGCTCCCTCGTGGAGCGCCTCCGCCGCGAGGGAACGACGATCCTCCTCTGCTCCCATCTCCTCGCCGAGGTGGAGCGCGTGGCCGACCGAGTCCTGATCCTCCTCCACGGACGCCGCGCCGCGCTCGAGTCGCTGAGCGCGCTCCGCGAGCGCCAGGTGAACGCCACGCGCCTCGTCATCGAATTCCGCGACGACGCCGCGCGGGGCCGCGAGCGCCTGGCCGCGGCGGGCTACGCCTGCGAGACGCTCGACTCGAAGCGCCTCGTCGTGGACGGCGCCGGCGGCCGCGGCGTGAGCGCGCTCGAGATCCTGCGCGACGGGGACATCGCGATCCACTCCTTCGAACTCTCCCGCCCGACGCTCGAGGAGCTCTTCCTCGCCGTCGTCCGCCAGGAGCGCGGCCATGACTAGCCGGCGCCGCGCCGCGGCCGCCGCGGCCCTTCTCCCGACGCTTCTCCTGACGCTCGCCGCGGGCTGCGGCGACCGCGACGGCTCGAAGATCCCCGCCACGGTCGACGGCGGGACGTGCGTGTCGTGCGGCATGGAGATCCGAAATCCCCGCTACGCGGCCGCCTGGATCGTGGCGGGGCGCGTCCGCCCCTTCGATTCGATCGAGTGCGCGCTCCAGAATGCCGGCGCGGAGGGCCGGGCCGGCCGCGCGACTCCCTCCGGGACCGAACGCTCGCTCTACCTCTCCGACTTCGCGAGCGGCTCCCTCCACCGCGCCGACTCCCTCTGGGTCGTGCGGGCGAAGATCCCCTCCCCGATGGGGGGCGGATTCGCCGCGTTCCTCGATCGCGCCGAGGCGGAGCGGATCGCCGCCGCCCGCGAGGGGAGCGTCTCGACGGCCGCGGCGCTCCTCGGCGACGCGACGGAGGCGCGATGAAGGGCCGCTACCTTCGCCTCTTCATCGCCGTCCTCGCGACGGGAGCCGCGCTCGCGCTCCTCTCGCGGCTCCCGCGCCGCGAGGCGCCTCCCGCGCCGGCGCCCGCCCCGGCCGCGCGCGCCGAGATCGCGCTCGCGCTCGACGCCGCCGGAGCCATCGCTCCCGCGCGAAGCGTCGTTCCGAAAGGGGCCGACGTGACGCTGACCGTGACGAACCACGGCTCGAAGGTCCGCACGCTCTCCCTCGCGGGCTACGAAACGCACCTCCATCTCGCCGTCCCGCCCGGCGCGACCGCCATCGACTCCTTCCGGGCCGATCACCCGGGGAGCGACTTCGCGTGGCTCGTCGACGGCGAGCCGGCCGGGAAATTCGCGGTGAGCGGTTCGCACCTCGTCGAGGGGCACGAATGAGCCGGCCCGGGCGCCTCACGCGGGTGCGCATCGTGGCGGCGGAGGAGTATCGCCGCGCCCTCGAGACGCGCTGGCTCTTCACCTTCACCGCGCTCTTCGCGCTTCTCGTCCTCGGGCTCTCCTACTTCGGCCTCGCGCAGAGCCGCGAGGTCGGCTTCCAGGGCTTCTCGCGGCTCACGCTGAGCCTCATGAACCTCGTCCTCTTCCTCGTCCCGCTCACCGGCCTCGTCGTCGGCGTCGGGAGCCTGGCGGGCGGCGGCGAGGCGCTCCCCCTCCTCCTTGCCCAGCCGGTCTCGCGCGGCGAGGTGCTCGTCGGGAAGTACCTGGGGCTCTGCGCCGCGCTCTCGGCCGCGCAGGCGCTCGGATTCGGCGGCGGCGGCATCGTGGTCGCGTTCCAGGCGGGAAGCGATCAGATCGCGGGGTTCGCGGTGCTCACCGCGCTCTCGCTCCTCCTCGGTTGCCTCTCGCTCGCCGCGGCGCTCTGCATCGCCTCGCTGGCGGCCGATCGGCTCCGCGCCCTCTCGATGGCGCTCCTCCTCTGGCTCTCGATGGTCGTCCTCTACGACGTGGCGATTCTCGGCGCGACCGCGCTCCTCCGCGGGCTCCCGCTCCAGGCGGTCCTCATCCCCGCTCTCCTCGTGAATCCGGTCGATCTCGTCCGCGTCCTCATCACGATCGCCGTCGGCTCGGGCGCCCTCTTCGGTCCGACGTCCGCCGTTCTCGTCCGCTTCTTCGGCGGCGGCGGCGGCGTCCTCCTCGCCCTCGGCGCGCTCCTCGTGGAGACGCTCGTTCCGCTTCTCGTCGCGCTCCACATCTTCCGAAGAAGGGATTGGTAGAACGATGGACGTTCCGCTTCCCGTGCGCGAGGCTCCCAAGGTCGTTCCCGGCACCGAGCCGTATCGGCTCCTCTTCCCGATCGGCGTCGCGATCGGACTCGTGGGGGTCGGGCTCTGGATCGCGAACGCGTTCGGCTGGGTGCCCTATCCGGGGAATCCTCACGCCGCGCTCCTCCTGCTCGGATTCCAGCACTGCTTCGTCCTCGGCTTCCTCATGACCGCCATGCCCGCGTTCCTCCACTCGGAGCACTGCCGGCCCGAGGAGCGGACGGCGGCCGCGCTCCTGGTGGTCGGGTCGGCCCTCTCCACCCTCGTCGGATGGGGCGTCGCCGCGAGCCTCCTCTACCTCGGAACGCTTCTGGTCCCGATCTGGATGGCGGTTCGGCGCGTCGTGGGAGGAAAGGCGGGCGCTCCGCCGGAGGAGTTCATTCTCGTCGCTTCCGGCTTTCTGATGGGGATCGTCGGGGCCGCGTGGAGCGCGGGATCCGCGGCGGGGCTCTGGAGCGACCCCACGCCCCGCTTCGGCCTGCGCCTGATCGGTCTGGGGATGATCCTGCCGGTGGTGCTGGGGATCGGCGGCCTCCTCGTCCCGACCTTCATGGCGATGCGGGAGCCCCTGACGATTCCGGGCCTCGCGCGCGCGCACGAGAGGGGGCCGAGGCGGGCTCTCTACGCCGCGGTCGTGCTCCTCTTCGTCGGCGCGCTCATGCTCGAGGCGAATCGCCATCCCGTCGGCGCCGCCTGGATTCGCGCGATCGTCGGATCGCTTCTCCTCCTCTGGGTCTGGAAGCTCTTCCGGCCGCCGGGGCGCGCCGATCGCCTCTCCTATTCGCTCTGGTCCGCGGGATGGATCCTCTTCGCGGGGCTCTGGCTCGCGGTGCTCGTTCCGAGCCGTCCCCTCCTGGGCGAGCACGTGATCTTCCTCGGCGGCTTCGGTTTCCTCACGCTCGGCATCGCCACGCGCGTCGTGGTGCGCCACGGCGGCAATCCCCTCGAGTGGGAGAGCCGCGTGATCGGTGTCGCCGCGCTCGTCCTCCTCGGCGCCGCGCTCCTGACGCGCGCCCTCTCGGAAGGGGTCGATCCCGCCGGCGCGACGCGCGCCTGGCTTCTCGCGGGCGCGGCGGCGGCCTGGATGGGCGCGTGGGGCCGCTGGGCGTGGAAGGCGGTGCCGCTGGCGCTTCGAAAGCCGCCCACGAAGGAACCGGGGCGGCCCGCCTCGTCGGGACCGCCCCCCGATCGGAAGGTGACGATGCGCTTGGCGCCGCCGGAGCCGCGAACGAGGAGCGGCCCTCCGCCGACGTAACAACCGCCGCATCTGGTCCGCTCCGCCGCGAACGGCTAGAGTGGGGCGATGGCCACCGAGCCGCGGGCGCCCGATCTCCTCGTCGTCTTCGCCGGCGCCGATTTTCGCAAGGAGTTCGCGGTGCGCTCCTGGCGGGCGGGCGCCGCGCGGGCGCTGGCTCTGAGCGTGGCGCGGTTCGAGTGGCGGCGCGTTCCCGCGCTCGAATTGCCGGAGACGGGCGGGCTGGTCGATCTCGTCGGCGCGACGCCCCCGCCGGAGCGCCTCTTCCTCCTCCTCGCGGAGGGCGATCGCGTGGAGGCCCGCCGGGTCTCGAAGGGGCGCTGGGGGACGTGGAGCGAGGCGAGGGCGTTCGCGTCGCTGATCCGGGAGCGAGGCGCGAGGTCGGTCCTCGTCTGCACGAGCGGATACCATCTTCCGCGCGCGCTTCTCTCCCTCCGCCGCGCGCTGGACGCCGAAGGCGGAGCGGACTGCGAGATCGCGGCCCTCCCGGCGCCCGAGCCGGCCGATTCGCCCCTCGCGCCGGCGCGCCGCGGGCGCTCTCCGCGCGCCTGGCTCGCCCTCTCCCGCGAGGGATTCAAGCGCGTCGTCTACTCGCTCGGCATTCCGATGCGCTCCGATCCGATCATTCGCTGAGCCAACCCGCCCGCTCGAGCGCCTTCCAGGCATCGGCCTCGCCGCGCTCCAGGAGCGCCTCGGAGAGACGCGGCGAGTAGGCCAGGACGCCGCCCGGAAGCGGCTCCTCCGGCTCCACGACGCAGAGGCGACGCGGAAGCGAGGGAGTCCTCCAGTCGGCGGGGAGCGCTCGGATCTCGCGCTGGAAGTCGCGCCAGTTCGCGATGTCGAGATAGCGGCCCCACAAGTCCACGATCGTGCGCGGCGCCCGCGCGCGAGGCGGCCCGCCGCTCGGCGCCACCAGGATCACGAGCGCGGCGTCGGCGTCGGCGAAGAGCGCCGCGCGGAGCGGGTGGGTGGAGAGCGCCACGGCGTCGAGATACTCTCGCCCCTGCACCGTGGCCGGCTCGAAGAAGAGCGGAATGGCGCTCGACGCGACCGCGGCGTCGAGGACCTCCTCCGTCGAGCGGAGCGTCACCACCTCGCCCAGCGTCGCCTCCGCCCGCGAGCGGAGCGCTTCGCTCGGCTCGGCTCCCGCGACGAAGAGCGCGACCCGTCCCGTGTCGAGTGCCAGCCCCGTGAGAATGAGGATCGGCTTGCCGCTCGTGAGCCGCTCGGCCGAGCCGAGCGCCACGAGTTCCTCCAGAACGTGCCGCCGGGCGGCGTCGCCCCAGATGCCGCGTCCCCTCGACTCGGGGAGGAGGTGCGCGAAGAGCCGCCGCAGCCAGCCCCCGGTGCGCCCCCGCTTCCCCGTGAGCCAGACGATGACCGCGACCGCGAAGAGGGTGGCGCTGAATCGGTGAGGCCACTGAATCCCCGTGGCCCAGGCGACGAGATGAAGCACGACCCACGTGGCGAGGAGGATCGGGAGCCAGTGGCGCGCCAGCCATCCTCGCCCGGCGCTCCCCGTCCGCGCGAGGACGACCTCCGTCCCCCGAGCGCCGCGAAGCGCCACCGCGCCGGCGATCGATACGAGCGCCCACGCGAGGACGTCGAGGAGGATCGACCCCCGCCCCGACGACGCGCCCCCCTGCCCGCGGAGCCACGTGGCGGGGTTCAACTCGGGAGAGCCGACGAGGGTGAGAAAGATCTCGAAGACCCCGAGCGCGACGATGAAGGCGCCGAACGCGCGCCACGCGAGCGTGCTCCAGCGCATGCCGATCGTGGCCGCCTCGAGCCGCCTCCAGAGGGCCTCGAGCGCTTCGGTCCGAAGTCCCGCCGCGACCCAGCAAACGGCGTTCAGGGCTCCGGCGGAGGCCCCCGCCACGATCGCCGGCTCGAGCCCCACGCGGCTGAGCGCCCGGAGCACCCCGGTCTCATAGGCTCCCAGCGCGCCGCCGCCGGCGAGGATGACGGCGATGCGCCGGAAGGGAAGATCGCTTCGCAGCCGGGGCCCCATGCGGCTATCCTACGCGGCATGTCGCTCCAATACGATCCCGAAGCCGCCCGGCTCGTGCTGGCGGAGGCCGACCCGACCCTCGGCCGGCTCATCGAAGAGGTGGGCGAATGCCGCATCCGCGTCGCCCGCACGATGCCTCCCTTCGCGGCGCTCGTGGAGTCGATCGCCTACCAGCAGATCACGGGACACGCCGCCTCGCGCATTCTCGGCCGCGTCGTGGCGCTCTATCGCCCCCGGCGCTTTCCCCGCCCCGAGGACCTCCTCGCCACGCCCGACGACACGCTTCGCGCGGCGGGGCTCTCGAGAACGAAGGTCGCGTCGATGAAGGATCTCGCGGCGCGCTGCCTCGACGGCACGGTTCCGCCGCTCCGGACGCTTCGGGGGCTCGAGGACGCCGAGGTCGTGGAGCGGCTCACGACGGTTCGCGGAATCGGGCCCTGGACGGCCGAGATGCTCCTCATGTTCCGCCTCGGCCGCCCCGACGTCCTCCCCGTCACCGACTACGGCGTGCGGAAGGGCTACCAGCTGACGTTCCGGACGCGGGGCCTCCCCGCGCCGACGCAGATCGCGAAGCGGGGCGAGCGATGGCGCCCCTTCCGGTCGGTGGCGGCGTGGTATCTCTGGCGGGCGGTGGATCTGAAGAAGAAGGCCGAGGGAGCGCGGCCCGGGAAGGGACGCGCCTGAGGGCGCTCTAGCTGCGGCGTTCCGTCTTCCAGGCGAGGACGCTGTCGACCGCGGCCCGGAAGTTGTTCCACGCGCGAGTCCCCACCTGCAACTCCCCGACATGCGTCGCACGCACGACGCCCTTCCGATCGAGCAGGTAGAGGATCGGCCAGTCGCGATTCTTGAACGCGTCGAAGGCCTTGCGATCGCTGTCGAGCGCCACGGGGAATCGGATTCCGTTCTTCGCCACGGCGCCGGCCACGGCCACCGAGTCACGCTCCCGGGGGGACATCGGCGAGTGAACGCCCACGACGAGCGCCCCTTTCTTCGCGTAGAGCCCGTAGAGTTCCCGCATCGCCAGCACGCTGTTCTGGCAGTGGGCGGAGCCGAGCGTCCAGAACTCGATCACGCGGACCTTCCCGTCGAGATCGGCGGGCTTGAGCCGCTTGGTGTTGATCCAGCTCTCGAGGTCGATCGGCGGAGCGACGCGGAGGCCGGAGGACTTGGGCGTCGGCGCGGGTTTCGGCTTGGCCCCGATCGCGAGAAGTCCCGCGAGACCGAGGAGGATCGCCGCGGCGGCCGCGGCGCCCGCGCGCCGCTTGCCGCTCCGGTTCAACTCGTCGGCTCCAGCACGGCGCCGGGAACTCCCGCGGGCGCGCCGGCCACGCCCATGGCCTGGTGGATCTCCTGCAGGCTCACGACGTCGAGGGGCCGGTCGCGAAGGGCCCGGATCGCCTCCACGGTCGCGGCCGCCGCGGTGAGCGTGGTGAGGCAGAGGACGCCGTAGAGCGTGGCGGTCTTTCGGATGGCGCCGTCGTCGTAGAACGACGCTTCTCCGAGCGGCGTGTTCAGGATCAGGTCGATGCCGTGGCTCTTGATCCGGTCGACGATGTGGGGGCGTCCCTCGTTCACCTTGAAGATCGGCTCGGCGTTGAGACCGTACAGGTTGAGGAAGGCCGCGGTCCCCTTCGTGGCGACGAGGTTGAATCCCATGGCCGCAAGCGCGCGCGCGTGGGGCAACACCCCCGACTTGTCGCGATCGTTCACGCTCACGAAGGCCGTCCCGGAGCGCGGCAGCTTGGAGCCGGCGCCGGCGAGGCCCTTCGCGAAGGCGACGCCGACGCTCTTCGAGATTCCCATCACTTCGCCCGTCGACTTCATCTCGGGACCGAGGAGGATATCGGCCCCGGGGAACTTGAGGAACGGGAAGACCGGCACCTTCACGAAGAATCGATCGACGGCGAGATCCTTCACGAGGCCCTGCGAGGCGAGCGAGCGGCCGGCCATGATGCGCGCCGCCACCTTCGCGAGCGGGACGCCGGTCGCCTTGCTGATGAAGGGAACGGTGCGCGAGGCGCGCGGATTCACCTCCAGGACGAAGACGACGTCGTTCTGAATGGCGAACTGGATGTTCATGAGCCCGCGGACGCCGAGGGCGAGCCCGAGGCGGCGCGTCATGTCGCGAATCCGGTCGAGCTGCCCTTCCGGGATCTTGTAGGTCGGCAGGACCATCGAGGAATCGCCGCTGTGAATGCCGGCCTCCTCGATATGCTCCAGGATTCCCCCGATGACCACGCGCTCCCCGTCGGCCACCGCGTCGACGTCGACCTCGTAGGCGTCCTCGAGGAATCGGTCGACGAGGATCGGGTGTTCCGGGGAGGCCTTCACGGCCTCGCGAACGTACTCCTCCAGGTGCGACTCGTCGTAGACGATCGCCATGGCGCGGCCGCCGAGCACGTAGGAGGGGCGGACGAGGACCGGGTATCCGATGCGCGTCGCCACCGCCTTCGCCTCCTCCAGGGAGGTGGCGGTGTCGCTCTCCGGCTGCGGAATGCCGAGACGGTCGAGGAGTTCGCGGAAGCGCTTCCGGTCCTCGGCCAGATCGATCGCGTCGGGACTGGTGCCCAGAATGCGCACGCCCGCCTCGTGGAGCGCGAGGGCGAGGCGAAGCGGCGTCTGGCCCCCGAACTGGATGACCACGCCCTCGGGCCTCTCCTTCTCCACGATGTTCATCACGTCCTCGAACGTGAGGGGCTCGAAATAGAGGCGGTCGGACGTGTCGTAGTCGGTGGAGACCGTTTCCGGATTGCAGTTCACCATGATCGTTTCGAAGCCCTCTTCCTTGAAGGCGAAGGCCCCGTGACAGCAGGCGTAGTCGAACTCGATCCCCTGCCCGATCCGGTTCGGGCCGCTCCCCAGGATGACGACCTTGCGGCGGTCGGTCGGGTCGGCCTCGCACTCCTGCTCGTAGGTCGAGTAGAGGTAGGGCGTGAACGATTCGAACTCGGCGGCGCAGGTGTCGACCCGCTTGTAGACCGGAACGATCCCCGCGCTCTTCCGCCGGGCGCGAACGGCCGCCTCGGTCGTCCCGGTGAGCCGCGCGATCCGCGCGTCCGAGAAGCCGTATCGTTTCGCTTCGCGAAGGGTGGCGTCGTCCATCGCGGGCACGATCCGCTCCTTCATCTCGGCGATCTGGGAGATCTGGTCGAGGAACCACGGGTCGATGCCGGTGGCGCGCTGCACATCTTCTTGCGCCCAGCCGACTTCCAGCGCTCTCTTCACGTAGAGGATTCGATCCGGATCGGGGGTCAGCAGCTTCTCCCGGATGCGCGAATCGTCGAGGTCGCGCTTCCCGAATCCCTCCCCGCCGATCTCGAGTCCGCGAAGGCCCTTCTGGAGCGCCTCCTTGAACGTGCGGCCGATCGCCATCACCTCCCCGACCGACTTCATCTGCGTGCCGAGCCGCGGATCGGCGTCGCGGAACTTCTCGAACGCCCAGCGCGGGATCTTCACCACCACGTAGTCGATCACCGGCTCGAAGGAGGCGGGCGTGACCCGGGTGATGTCGTTCACGATCTCGTCGAGGCGGTAGCCGACGGCGAGGAGCGCCGCGATCTTCGCGATCGGGAACCCGGTCGCCTTGCTGGCGAGCGCCGAGGAGCGCGAGACGCGCGGGTTCATCTCGATCACGACGAGGCGTCCGTTCTCGGGATTCACGGCGAACTGGATGTTCGAGCCGCCGGTCTCCACGCCGACTTCCCGGATGATGGCCCGGGCGGCGTCGCGCATGGCCTGGTACTCGCGGTCGGTGAGGGTCTGCGCGGGGGCGACGGTGACCGAGTCCCCCGTGTGGATCCCCATCGGGTCGAAGTTCTCGATCGAGCAGATGACGACGAAGTTGTCGGCCCGGTCCCGCATCACCTCGAGCTCGTATTCCTTCCACCCGATGATCGATTCCTCGATCAGGACCTCCTTCACCGGCGAGAGCTCGAGCCCGCGCGAGACGATCTCGTCGAACTCCTCGACGTTGTAGGCGATGCCGCCTCCCGTGCCGCCGAGGGTGAAGGAGGGCCGCACGACGGCCGGGAGGCCGGTGATGGAGAGGATCTCGCGGGCTTCCTCGGCGGTCTTGGCGAAGCCGCTTCGGGGCACCTCGAGCCCGATCCGCGCCATCGCCTCCTTGAAGAGGCGGCGATCCTCCCCCACTTCCACGGCGCGCCGGCTCGCGCCGATGAGGCGGATGCCGAGGCGATCGAGGACGCCGCGGGCGGAGAGCTCCACGGCGAGGTTCAGCGCGGTCTGCCCCCCGACCGTCGGGAGGAGCGCGTCGGGCCGCTCCCGCTCCAGGACGGCCTCGAGGACCTCCGGCGTGAGAGGCTCGACATAGGTCCGGTCGGCGTACTCGGGGTCGGTCATGATCGTCGCCGGATTCGAGTTCACCAGCGAGACGCGGATCCCCTCGGCGCGGAGCGCCTTCACGGCCTGGGTCCCCGAGTAGTCGAACTCGCAGGCCTGGCCGATGACGATCGGCCCGGAGCCGATCACGAGGACGGAGCGGATGGAGGCGTCGCGCGGCATGCTCTAGACGTGGACCTCGGCCGCGCGGACGCGCCCGCCGCGGCGGGCTTCCATCCGGGCGACGAATTCGCGGAAGAGGTAGTGGCTGTCATGCGGCCCCGGGCTCGCCTCGGGGTGGTACTGCACCGAGAAGATCGGAAGCTCGCGGTGCGCGAAGCCCTCGACGGTGTCGTCGTTCAGGTTCAGGTGCGTCAGCTCGTACTCGGGACGGTCGAAGAGAGAGCGGTCGACCGCGAAGCCGTGGTTCTGCGACGTGATCTCGACCTGTCCGGTCCTGACGTTTCGAACCGGATGGTTCGCCCCTCGATGCCCGAACTTCAGCTTGTACGTCCGGCCGCCGGCGGCGAGGCCGAGAATCTGATGCCCGAGGCAGATGCCGAAGATCGGCCTCACGTCGGCCGCGTTCATGAGCTCGCGCGCCGCCTCGACCGCGTAGCCGCATGCCTCCGGGTCGCCCGGACCGTTCGAGAAGAAGATCCCCTCGGGATCGAGAGCCAGCGTGTCGGCGGCGCTCGTCATGGCCGGCACGACGGTGACGTCGCATCCGGCCCGCGTCAGGAGCCGGAGGATGTTCTCCTTGATGCCGAGATCGTAGGCGACGACGCGGTAGCGCGCGCCGCCGGGCGCCGCCGCCCCGGGCTCGGCGTAGAGGTGCGCGGCGGCGCAGGTCACCTCCCGCGCCAGATCGGCCCCCACCATGGAGCGCGAGGCGCGGGCCTTTTCCGCCAGGCGCGCCGGATCGAGGTCCACGCTGGAGATGATCCCCCGCATGGCCCCCCGGGAGCGGAGGTGCCGCGTCAGGGCGCGCGTGTCGATCTCGGAGATCCCGACCACCCCCGCCTCGCCCAGATAGCGGTTCAGCTCACCCGACGCCCGCCAGGAGGAGGCCCGGGTGGAAATCTCCCGGACGACGAAGCCCGCCACCTGGGGCCGGGCCGACTCGACATCGTCGAGGTTCACCCCGTAGTTTCCGATGTGGGGGTAGGTCATCGTGACGATCTGGCCCCGGTAGGAGGGGTCGGTGAGGACTTCCTGGTATCCGCAGAGGGCCGTGTTGAAGACGACTTCCCCGGTGGTCTCCCCGGGGCGACCGAACCCGCGGCCCACAAAAAAAGTGCCGTCCTCTAGAGCGAGGATGGCACGCGGGTTCTCGGGCGTCGGCAACGGTGTCTCTCCGGGGCGGCGGGTGGTAATGGAGTCCAAACGGGTTTAGGCTACTAGGTGGGGTTACGTCAAGACTCTTCCACGTCCACCCGGGAGGTTCCCTCATGGGCCGGGTCTCCGACATCCTCCGCACCAAGGGTTCTCTTATCCATTCCATCCGAAGCGACGCGAGCGTCTACGACGCGGTCCAGGCCATGGTCGGTCACAACGTCGGGTCCCTTCTCGTACTCGATGGCGACGAGGTGAAGGGGATCGTGACGGAGAGGGATTATCTCCGGGAGATCGTCCTCCGGGGCCGGACGTCCAAGAGCACGCTCGTCGGCGAGATCATGACGACCGAAGTCGTGGCGGTGGAGCCGCACCGCCCGATCGACGAGTGCATGGCCGTCATGACGGAGCGGCGAATCCGCCACCTTCCCGTGGTCGACGGGGGCGCGCTGGTGGGCCTCATCTCGATCGGGGATCTGGTGAAGCAGATCGCCAACGATCGGGAGGTCGAGATCCGCTACCTGACGGACTACATCACCGGGAAGTATCCGGCCTAGTCCGTTCGCCCGCGATCAAGGGCTCCCGACCGTCTCCATCCAGAACGAGGAGCCGACGCGCTCGACGGCCGCATGGGAGGGGTCCGCCCAGATCGGGTCGAGAATCCGCGAGAGTTCCGGATCGAAGCTCACGAACGCGTTCGGCAGGAGGACGCGAACGCCGGCGCCTCCCCCGAGGAGGAACGCCGCGAGCAGGTACTGCTCCGAGTACCAGCGATCTTCCCAGCCCGGCGGATAGTCGTAGGGAAGGCAGATGTCGTGAATCTGGAGGATCACGCCGGGCGGAAGGCTCGGTAGGACCTCCAGGAAGAAGACGGTGACGTCGGAGTTCTGGAGCGCCCGATGGGAGCCGTCGAGAAAGAGGATGTCTCCGGGGGCGACCGCCGCGGCGAGCTCGCCCGGAGCGAGATCCTCGAGCCTGGCGCGCCGGAATTCGTGGGCCAGCCCCTGAATCGAAGCGCGCGGAGACGGGTCGAACGAGACGATCCGCGTCGCGAGCCCATGATCTCGAATCGCGCGGGCCGCGAAGCGCGTCGAATGTCCGGAGCCGATCTCGACGTAGCGGGCGGGCGCGTGCCGGGCCACGAACCCGTAGAGGGCCGCCGCGTCGAGCCCCGGCAGGAAGCCGTTGATCCAGTACGGATCCCCGCTCTCGGGGCGACCGTGGGCGGGAACGGCCGAGAGCCGCTCGCGGTGGGCGAGAATCTCCTCGAGCCGCCCCCGATAGGACGCCCTCCCCTCCTCCAGTCGGCGCTGGAGCGGGCCGTGGGCTGGAAGGCCGTGACCCCAGCGTGGTCTCGGCGCCGGCGGGTAGTCGATCCAGATCGGCCACTGCCGATGCCGGATCGCGCGCAGCAGGCTGAAGAGATGCGAGCCCAATCGCGGGCTCACGCGACGCCCCCGACCGGGGCGGCGCGCCCGGAACGCCGCGAGGCGCAGGAGTGAAGACGCATGAATCGTCGTTCATCGGTCATCGCGGCATTCGCCTTTCTCGCCGTCGCGCTCGGAGCGTGGGCCGCGACGCCCTCGCCCGGTTCCGCGCCGACGAAGATCCGTCTCTACTCGGTGGAACGAAAGGGGTACATCATGGCGGAAAAGGTCGTCAAGCCCGACACGGAATGGAAGAAGGCGCTCACGCCGCTCCAGTTCGAAGTCACGCGCAAGAGCGGCACCGAGCGCGCCTTCACGGGAATCTACTGGGATCATCACGACAAGGGAACGTACCGCTGCGTCTGCTGCGGCACCGACCTCTTCTCGTCGGAGACCAAGTTCGACTCGGGCACCGGTTGGCCGTCGTTCTGGAAGCCGGTGGCGGCCGAGAACGTGACCGGCCACGGCCCCGCCTCCTACCTCGCCGGCCAGGAAATGCGCTGCAGCCGCTGCGACGCTCACCTCGGCCACGTCTTCAACGACGGCCCGAAGCCGACGGGACTCCGCTATTGCATCAACTCCGCGGCCCTCGCGTTCGAGCCGGCGAAGAAGTAGCGCGTCATCCCTTCACGCAGACGATCGGCCTGAGTCGGGCCACCTTCCGCGCAAGGCCCGCCTCCTCGGCCGCGTCGACCACGGCGCTCACGTCCTTGTACGCGCCCGGCGCCTCCTCCGCCACGCCGCGCGGCGAGGGGCTCCGGATGAGAATTCCCTCCTTCGCGAGGTCGTCCATCACGGCCCGGCCATGCCAGCGCTTCAGAGCCTGGCTCCGGCTCATGGCGCGCCCCGCGCCGTGGCAGGCGGAGGAGAAGGAGAGCGACTCGCTCTCGCTCCTCCCCGCGAGGACGTAGGACGACGTCCCCATGGTGCCGCCGATGAGGACCGGCTGCCCGGTCGATTGAAACTCCGCTGGAACCTCGGGATGCCCGGGGCCGAAGGCGCGCGTGGCGCCCTTCCGGTGCACCCAGAGCTTCTTCATCGTGTGGCCGATCGGGTGCGTCTCCACCTTGCAGGTGTTGTGGCTGACGTCGTAGAGGAGCGAGAGCTTCGCCTCCGGAAGAACCTCCCGGAACGCCTTTCGCGCGAGATGGGTGACGATCTGGCGGTTCGCCAGGGCGCAGTTGATCGCGGCGCGCATCGCCCCGAGGTAGCGCTCGCCCAGCTCCGAGAGGATGGGGGCGCACGCGAGCTCGCGGTCGGGGAGCGTGATTCGATACGAGCGGGCGCTCGCCACCATCTCCTTCAGGAAGTCGGTGCCGATCTGGTGGCCCAGGCCGCGCGAGCCGCAGTGGATGCTGATCACCGCGTCTCCCGTCCGCAGCCCGAAGGTGGCCGCGATCGCGGGCTGGAAGATCTCGGCGACTTCCTGCACCTCGAGGTAGTGGTTTCCGGAGCCGAGCGTCCCCATCTCGTCGCGCTGGCGCCGCTTCGCGTTCTCGGAGACCGCGTCGGGGTCGGCGCCCGCCATCTCGCCCGACTCCTCGATCCGCGCGAGGTCCTCCTCGCTCCCCCATCCTCGATCGACCGCCCATCGCGCGCCGCGCGTGAGCATGGAGATCATCTCCCCCGCGTTGAGGCGGATGGCTCCGGTGCTTCCGACGCCCGCCGGCACGGAGCCGAAGAGGGCGTCGGCGACTTCCTTCTGCAGCTCGCGGACCCGCGCGGCCGTCACGCCGGTGCGAAGGAGCCGCACGCCGCACGAGATGTCGAAGCCGACGCCGCCCGCGGAGACGACGCCGCCTTGGCGCGGATCGAACGCGGCGACGCCGCCGATCGGAAAGCCGTAGCCCCAGTGGGCGTCGGGCATGACGTAGGCCGCCTCCTCGATCCCGGGTAGCGCCGCGACGTTGGACGCCTGCTCGTAGACCTTGTCGTCCATGTCGCGGATCAGCGCTTCGGTGGCGTAGAGGATCGCCGGAACGCGCATCGGGCCCTGCCGCTCGATGCGCCAAGCGCACGGCGCGATCCGCGTGAAGCGGCTCAGTTCCATCGGCTCTTCGACCTTCCCGAGGCGCGCGCGCGTTCGATCCCGCCCGCTCGCGCGCTCACACGTCCACCACGCACTCGGCCACCCATCGACCCGGCGAGTCCTCCGCGACGCGGAGCATCGTGTAGGTCGCGCCCTTCACCTCGACGGCCGGCTCGTGCCGGGTCACCTCGACCGGCTCCCCCCACGCCGTCGCATCGAGCCCCCGCGGGCCGATCGAGACCTGAAACCGTCCGAAGAGCATCCTCCGGGTCGCGCCCTCGAAGACGAGCGCGTTCAACCAGTCGACGAGGAGCGCCTCCAGATCGGCGCCGGCGCAGCGAATGGAGATCGCGTCGCGGGCGGCGACGCCCGCGGGGTCGGTCGCGACGGCCGTGAGGGCGAGGGCCGCCTGCTCGAACGCGCGGGCGGGCGTCGATCCCATCCCGCGGACGCCTATGTCGGCTCCATGCTCGAAGTGCTCCCAGCGATCGGATGGCGCCCGAGCGCCCGGGTCGGACGGTTCCGGGTTCACCGTCTTATCGAATACCCCTCTGGGGGTGGCGTCAAGGATCTCCGTTCCCTTCGCCTTTGGTAGCGCGTGCCTGAGGAATGGAAAGGCGATACCATGGCGGTCAGAGGCGCCATTCCCTCCGCGTATGCACGCCGGCTTCGTGCGGACCCCCGGCAGCCTCGAGAAGGGAGCGTGTCATGAACGTCCTCATCGGAGTCGACGACTCGCCTTTTTCGCGAGCCGCCATCGAGCACGTCAAGAGCCTCGCGTGGCCCGCCGGAACGAAGTTCCTGGTCGTGTCGGCGTCGGCGCCCGTCTTCGTGGGCCCCGGCGAAGCGGCCGCGCCCGGCGCGATCGCGGAATTGATCGAGCAGCAGGAGAAGTTCCATCGCGGGCTGGCCGACCGGGCGGCGGCCGACCTGAAAGGCGCCGGCTTCAACGTGACCGCCAAGATGGTCCCGGCGGACCCGCGCGGCGCACTCATCGACGAGGCCAAGCGCATGCCGGCCGATCTCGTCGTCGTCGGATCGCACGGACGCTCCGGCCTTACCAAGCTGCTCCTGGGGAGCGTGGCGACGCACGTGGTCACGCACTCGCCCTGCAGCGTCCTGGTGGTGAAGCACAAGACCTCGTGATCGAGGGGCGTCGGGCCCCGCAGCCCCGCGCCCGCGCCGCTCGAGTCGTTACTTCGGCGCGCTTCCCCGCCGCTCTTCCGGCGGCGGGAGGCGGCGGAAGGCCGCGTAGAGCAGGATGTCGTAGACGATCTTGAGCGACGCCCCCACGACGAGGGGCGCGCCCAAAGACGTTCCCGCCATGGCCATGCCCGCGAATCCGGGCGCCACGGCCCAACCCCCGAGGCGGACGAGCGACGTCACCCCCGACGCCGCGGTCCGCTCGTGCGGCGCCACCACCGCCATGACGTACGACTGGCGCGTCGGCACGTCCATTTCCACGAGACCCTCCCGCAGCAGGAAGAGCGCGGCCGCGATCGGAAACGTCGGCGCGAAGGGCACCGTGAGGAGGAGGAGGCTCGACGGGATGTGCGTGAAGACCATCGTGTTCACGAGGCCGATCCGTTTCGCGAGCCAGGCGGCGGCGAAGTGCGAGCCGGCGTTCGCGGCGCGCGCGAAGAAGAAGAGGAGCCCGGTGACGCTCTCGTCGACGCCGAATCGCTTGAAGAAGAAATAGGCGATGAGCGCGGAGACGAGGAACCCGCCCCCGATGCTGTCGAGCGCGAAGAGGGCTGAAATGCGCGTGAGGACGCGGCGCGATTCGGGCGAGAGCTTCGGGCCCTTCGCGGCCGGGACCTCCACCGCGGGCGAAAGCCGGCGGTAGAAGAGGGCGGTCGACGCGAGGAGCGCGGCGTAGATTCCGACGGCGACGCGGATCGCGTCCGCCTCCGAGAGGGGCGACGCCATGCGAAGAAGCGCCGGGATTCCCGCCGCGAGGGCGCCGAGGGCGTGCCCCGCGTCCTGCACCACGTTGTACGCCGCGAACGCGGCCGTTCGTCCCTGGTCCGTCGCCGTCGCGGGAAGGACCGCCTGATCGAGGATGGACGACGCGCCGCGATCCCGGCCCATTCCGTTCAGCATGCCGAGGAAGGCCGCGGCCCCCACCACCCATGCGTCCGACGCGAACGCCACCACCAAGCCCCCGGCGCCTCCGAGGAGGGAGAGGGTGATGAGCGTTCGCCGGCGCCCGAATCGGTCTCCTCCGAAGGTGACGAGCGCTCCCGCCGCCGCGGCCCCCGCGAGCCCGGCCGAGATGACGGAGCCGATGGCGGCGGCCCCCATTCCCTGCCGGGCGAGGTGGATCCCGATCAGGACCCCGATCATTCCGGTGGCCAGCGCGCGGAAGAAGGCGCCCGCGAGGAGGAGCTTGCGATCCGTCATCCGGAGCGCGGGACGGCTAGGAGGCGAGGCGGGAAATGACCAGATAGGTGAGGGCGGAGACCGCGGCCGAGGCGGGAATGGTGAGGATCCACGCCCAGACGATACGGCCCGCGACGCCCCAACGCACGGCCGAAAGTCGCCGCGTGGCGCCGACCCCCACGATGGCGCCGGTGATCGTGTGCGTGGTGGAGACCGGAATGCCGAAATGGGTCGCCGCGAAGAGGCTGGTGGCGCCCGCGGTCTCGGCGCAGAAACCGCCGAAGGGACGGAGGTTCGTGATGCGCGCGCCGAGGGTGTGGACGATGCGCCAGCCTCCCGACATCGTGCCGAGGCCGATGGCGAGTCCGCAGACCACCGCCACCCAGGTCGGCACGAAGAAGTGGTCGATCCGTCCGCTGCTGAAGAGGAGGAGCGAGATGATCCCCATCGTCTTCTGGGCGTCGTTCCCGCCGTGCCCCAGGGAGTAGAGAGCCGCCGAGACGAGCTGCAATCGGCGGAAGAGCTTGTCCACCTTGCTCGGCAGGGACTTTCGAAAGATCCACGTGGCCGCGACCGTGTTGAACCAGGCGAGCACCAGCCCCACCAGGGGGGCCACGACGATGAAGATGGCGACCTTCGTGAGCCCCGAGCCGACGACGGCGCCGGGGCCGCTTCCCGCCACGGCGGCGCCGACGAGCCCGCCGATCAGGGCGTGAG
>DASTKG010000047.1:0-5621 GCA_035716005.1 Candidatus Eiseniibacteriota bacterium | reverse complement strand
GCGCCCGCGGCGAGCGCCAGACCGACGGCGAGAGCGGGAAGGAAGGCGAGGCGGCCGTGGAATCGCACCCCTAATGATTACGGCATCCGCCTCGCCGCGCCAATGCGCATTTCGCGCACGGCGCGGGGGCGGACGCCGCCTGAAACGCCCGGCTTAGAACCGAACGCCGAGCCCGACCAACCCCATGCCGGTGACGCCGAAGGTTCCTTGGACGGTCGGCGTGAAGTTGTAGCCGAACTCAAGCCCCCACGAAGGTCCGTAGACGGCGTTGAGCCGGCCGACCCAGCGAGGAGCGAACGGATAGGAGACCGCGAAGCCCAGCTCGGGGCGCACGCCGGCCCGGTTCGCGAAGGCGCCGAGAATTCCCGAGACGCTCGGGTTTCCATCCACGCCCTCGACGAACTGATACATGTAGTGGCCGCCGACGACGGTGTCGCTGTCGAACTCGTTGTCGCTGGACGTGTAATCGTTGAAATAGAGGTCGTTCGGGTCGACCCCGATGTACGCGCCCACGGCGCTCTGGCCCGACAAGCCGAAGTCGGCGCGCGCGTACGCTCCATCGAACGCGCCGAAGCCCGCGGTATTGATTCCCTTGCGCACGTCGGCGTCCGGAATCGCGGCGGCCGCTCTGCCACTCGGTAGCGCGGCGGCCGCCGCCCAGAGGATCAGCACCATCAGCCGACGGATCGAGTTCCGATTCATGACGTACCTCCCTGATTAGAGCTTGAACGCCAATCCCAGGGACATCGACCAGAAATCGGGGTCGAACGTCGTCGGGATGAGTTTGCTCTCCTGGCTCTCCATGAAGACGTAGCGCCCCGTGAGGTCGAGCGCCATCTTCGGGGCGAGCGGCATTTCGAGCCCGCCGCCGAGATGGACGCCGAACTGCTGCTTCGTCTCGTCGCTCAGCGCCGGGGCGGATGCGGCGTAGTCGTAGTTCGTGTGATACCAGCCGACGCCGGCGTCGGCGTGAAGCGAAGGAATCGGACGCACGAGAAGCGAGGCCGTGACGGGAATCATCTTCACCTTGAGCGCGCCGTCGTAATACTCCTCGCTTCGATAGCTGACTCCGATCTCCGATTGAAGCACCGGCCCCGCGAGCCCGGTCCGGAGCGCCAGTCCGACATTCGACTTCGTCTGGTCGCCATCCGTGGCGCGCGTGAGTCCGTACGATGGGACGAGTTCCACGGCGCGCGCGGCCGTCGCGCAGTCGGCTGCGCCTCCGATGACGAGGAGCAGCGCCGCCGTCATGGCGTGAGCCCCTCGACGCGTTCTTCCGATCCCCGAATGGGTCTCTCTCGCCCCGCTGAATGTTTCGGTCTTGGTCTGCATGCGAGTCCCCCTTCTTCATCGGCTGACAGGTGAATCTCGGGCATTCGCCCGGGGCGGGGGCTATTCACACCGCGTGCCAGGGAGCGCGTTGGGCGCGGCGCCCCCGGGCGAAGTCCAACCTCCCTAGGGCGTTAGGAAGACCATTTGGAATCGCGAAGGAGGCGGGGCGTCCCAGGATGAAACAGCCGGGGCGTGCGGGTACGGGACAATCCGCACGATCTGGTGCGTCCGATCGGGGACGGGTGAATTTGCCGCTAGGGCGCGATCTCGTCCGTGCGGGGGGCCCGTTTGCGCGCGAAGAGCGCGTCGATCGAGAATCGTCCCGGACCGGTGAGGAGAAGCGTGAGCGCGGGGATCATATAAAGGAGAGGGAGTTCCTTCTTGGCGAAGGGATCGGCCGCGTGCTGCACGAAGACGGCGACGAGCGAGAAGATGACGATCGGAATCGCGGCGAGGCGGGTGGCGAGACCGAGGATCAGAGCGGCCGAGCAGAAGACCTCGGCGAGCACCACGAGCGCGAAGCTCCACCACGAACCGAGACCGATCGGGTCGGCGAACGTGGCGGCGCGCTCCGAGAAGTGGGTGATCTTCCCCCAGCCGTGCGCGTAGAGGAGAAGGCCGCCCGTTCCGGCGCGGAGGAGGAGGAGTCCCACGGACTTCGAGATCTCGTCGGCGTTCTTCATGGCGGTCCTCGTCGGATAGGGGCGGGCGAAGCGTCGAGCCTACCAGAGCGGCGACGAACCCGAAACGCCGCTCGCAAGTGCCGGCTGGGCACGACCGGTCCCTTCGCTTATCGTTCCACGCACGAACCCGCGCCGGCTCCCCGGCGCTCCGATGCCGACACGCTCCAGGAGATCCACCGATGCCCGGCCGACCGATCGCCGCCGACCCCGAATTTCTCGATCGCTACATCGACGATCATCTCGACGAGAATCTCGCCGAATTGAAGCGCTACGCCGCGCAGCCGAGCATCGCGGCCCAGGGGATCGGGATCGAGGAATGCGCCGCCATCGTGGCCGACATGCTCCGCGCGCGCGGATTCAAGGTGGAGACCCTTCCGACGGCCGGCGCGCCCGTCGTCGTGGCCGAACGCGCGGGCCGCTCCGACAGGACGCTCATCATCTACAACCACTACGACGTGCAGCCGCCCGAGCCGCTCGAGCTCTGGACGTCGCCCCCCTTCGATCCGGTGATCCGCGACGGCCGCCTCTACGGGAGGGGCGTGAGCGACGACAAGGGGCATCTCACCTCCCGCCTCCTCGCCATCGACGCGATCCTGGCGGCGCGCGGGGAGCTTCCGTGCCGGATCAAGTTCGTGGTCGAAGGGGAAGAGGAGGTGGGAAGCGTCCATCTCCCCGACTTCGTCCGGATGGAGCGCGACCGGCTGAAAGCCGATGCCTGCCTCTGGGAATTCGGCTATCTCGACCACCGCGGCGTGCCGCTCCTCTACGCCGGGCTCCGCGGCATCTGCTACGTCGAACTCTCGGTGGAGACCGCGACGCGCGACGCGCACTCGGGTCTCGCGGGGTCGATCATCGCCAACGCGGCTTGGCGCCTGACCTGGGCGCTGGCTTCCCTCAAGGGGCCCGACGAGCGGATCCGCATCCCCGGCCACTACGACGCCGTGCGCCCTCCGACCGCGCGTGACCGCGAATTGATGGCGCGGCTCCCCGACATGGCGGCCGAATTCAAGAAGGACTACGGCGTGTCGGGCTTCCTGAAAGGGATGTCCGGCGGCGCGGACCTGAACATCGCGCAGGTCTTCGAGCCGACCTGCACCATCTGCGGGCTCGACTCGGGGTATCGGGGCCCGGGCTCGAAGACGGTCCTCCCCGCGCGCGCCAAGGCGAAGGTCGATTTCCGCATGGTCCCCGATCAGACGCCGAAGGAGACCCTGCGCCTCTTGCGCGCGCATCTCGACGCGGAGGGCTTCGAGGACGTGACGGTGACGTTCATGGGCGGCAATCCGGCGGGACGAACCGACCCGGACGATCCCTTCCTCCGCCTCGTGGCCGATACCGCCAAGCCGGTCTACGGCATGCCGATGCAGATCGTGCCGATGGTGGGCGGCTCGGGACCGAATCACTGCTTCATCGAGACGCTGGGCGTGCCGGTGGCGACGGCGGGTCTCGGGTACCCCGACACGCGCGCGCACGCGCCGGACGAGAACTTCCGGATCGACCACTACACGATGCACGCGAAGCACGTCGCGCGGATGCTGGAGGCATTCGGCGCCGAAACGGCGTAGAATCCAGCCCATGAGCGAAACCTCGCCACGCCCGGCGAAAACGGGTCTCGGATCGATTCTCCTGGCGGTCGCCATCGCGCTCGCCGGCTGGTTCATCGGCAACGGCGTTCGAGAGATTCGCACCGCCGACCGCTTCGTGACCGTGAAGGGCGTGAGCGAACGGGAGGCGAAGGCGGACCTGGCTCTCTGGCCGATCCTGCTCGCGGTCCCCGACGCCGATCTCACGGCGGCGCAGAGCCGCATCAATCAGAACATCGCGAAGGTGACCGCCTTCCTTCGCACGAACGGCATCGACTCGACCGAGATCGAGCTCCAGGGATTGCGCGTCACGGACACCTTCGCGAATCCCTACAACCCGCCGGGACGGCAGGGCCCTCGCTTCGTGGTCCAGCAGACCGTGATGGTTCGCTCGGAGAAGCCCCAAGTCGTTCTCGCCGCGAGCCAGAAGGTGGGGGATCTCGTGAACGCGGGCGTCGTCCTCTCGTCGGGCCCCGAATGGGGCCCGGGCGGGCCCTCGTACGTGTTCCGGCGGCTGAACGATCTGAAGCCGAGCATGATCGCGGAGGCGACCGCGGAGGCGCGGAAGGCGGCCGAGCAATTCGCGAAGGATTCGAAGAGCAAGCTGGGCGGCATTCACCGCGCGAATCAGGGGGTCTTCATCATCCTTCCGCGCGACGCCGCGGGGAACGACGGCGGCCAGGGGATGAACGAGCAGTCCCAAATCACGAAGACGATTCGGGTCGTCTCGACGGTGGAATACTTGCTTCGCGACTAAGATGCTGTATAATAGAGGCTTATGGCGGGCGCAGGCGTGGGGCCGTCGCCCGCCTGTTTTTTGTGGCGTTGTCGGCGGGCTCTGGTAGCCTTCCGGCGGCGTCCCGGCGCACCTTCCGTGCGGCGGCGGGTCCCATCAGTCTCGCTCAAGACAGGGAAGTTGGACCGACCCCGATCGTTCGACCGGGGTCGGAGGCGGATCGATGCACGCCGCGCGACAGGATCCCTGAATCCCAGCTGAGCGAACCGTAGGAGATTCGTTGGCACCGAGCGTTCCCAACTCCCCCTTGAACCGCACCTCCGGAGCGCACGCGCCGACTCCTCGAGACACGTTCCGCGGGTCCCCCCCGGCTTCGAGCCAGTCCGGAGACGGCCGCCAGGGCCTTTCGTTCCACGTCGAGTGGCTCGAGAGCGCTCACCAGGTCGCCGCGCTCGAATCCGAATGGCGCGAGCTCGAGGCCCGCGTCTACTCGCGCATGGCTTTCGGATCCTTCGATTACCTCTTCCCGTGGTATTGCCACATGCCCCTCTCCCAGGGGGCGCCCCTCGTCGGCGTCGCGCGACGGAACGGGCATGTCGTCGGCATCGCGCCTCTGGCGCGTCGAGACGCGACGCTCGGACGAGTCCCGCTGCGGCGAATCGACTCGGCGGGGCACGACGGGGACGTCGGCGAGATCCTCTTCACCCCGGACGAAGGGTCGGCGTTCGAGTCGCTCCTCGAGTCGCTCTTCGAGCGGGGAGGGTTCGACGCGGCGATCCTCACGGGCGTCACGCCCGGCACGTGGCTCGACCAGGCGATTCGAAGCGTGGCCTCCCGCGCGGGCCGGAGTCTGGAGGAGATCGACTACCGCTACGCGACGGTCGATCTGCGCCAGGGATTCGACGCCTATCTGGAAGGGCTCAACTCGAAGAAGCGCGGGAATCTCCGCCGCCGGCAGAAGCGCGCCGACTCCATGGGCGGCACGACCCTCGACCGGATCAACCGTCCCGTCGATCGCGCCACGCTTTCGCGCTACCTCGACCGGGTCTTCGGCCTCTACGAGCGCAGCTGGAAGGCCGCCGACGGCGAGGCGATCCAGGAGTACCACCGCCGCTTCTACGTCGACGTGGCCGAGCGCTTCAACGCGCGCTCGATGCTCGATCTCTCGATCCTTCAGGTCGGCGGGCGGGACGCGGCGTTCATCCTGGGACTTCGCGAGCGGGACACCTTCTACGACGTGACCATCTCCTACGACGAGGAGTTCGCTCCGGTCTCGCCGGGGATGCT
>DASTKG010000046.1:0-2040 GCA_035716005.1 Candidatus Eiseniibacteriota bacterium | reverse complement strand
GGGAGGCGAGCCCGACACGGGGCGAAGGTCGGCCCTACTTCCGTCCCCCCGGTTACGCCCATTTTCTCGCCGCGGTCTACGCGACGACCGGCCACAACCTTCACGCCGCGCGCGTCGCCCAAGCGCTCCTCGGAGGCCTGTCGGTCCTTCTCCTCGGTCTCCTCGCCGCGTCGCTCTGGGACGCTCGCGTCGGCATGGTGGCGGCGCTCCTCGGAGCGCTCTACGGACCCGCCATCTATTTCGACGGGGAGCTGGTCTCGGCCTCCCTCGAGGTCTTCCTCGCGCTGCTCGCGCTCTGGCTCCTCGTGGAAGGGGAGAAGCGGCGGAGCGGCGCGTGGTGCGCGGCGGCGGGGCTCGCGATCGCGCTCGGCGCGGTGACGCGGCCCACGATTCTCCCGTTCGCCGCGATCGCGGCGGTCTGGCTTCTCTGGCGCCGCGTCCCGGCGAGCGCGGCCGCCCTCTTCGCCGTCGCGGCCCTCTCGCTTCCCGCCGCGTGCACCCTCCGTAACGCGGCCGTCGCCGGCGATCCGGTCTTCATCGCGTCGCAGGGCGGGATCAATTTCTACATCGGCAATCACGCGAGGGCCGACGGCACGACTCCGTACGTGCCGGGACTCGGTTCCGGCGTGACCGCCACGTACGACGCCCCGATGCGCGAGGCGTCGAGGCTCGCCGGAAGGCCGTTGAAGGAGTCCGAAGTCTCGGCCTTCTGGCTCTCGAAGGGGCTCGAGTTCTGGCGGGACGATCCGCGAGCGGCGGCCGCGCTCTTCGCGAAGAAGCTCGCGATGATGTGGAACCGGCGCGAGCTTCCGAACACGCAGGACCAGGCCTTCTTCGGGCCCTTCAACTCGTGGCTCTTCCGCGGCCCGTGGCTTCCCGGATTCGCCCTCCTCGCGCCGATCGCGCTCGCCGCGGCCTGGTTCGAGCGGAAGCGCGCGGCGATCCTCCTTCTCTACGCCGCGGCGCTGACCGCGGTGACGGCCGCCTTCTTCGTCTGCGACCGATTCCGCCTCCCGCTCCTCGCGTTCGTCGCGCCCCTCGCCGCGGCGGGAGTCGTCCGCGCGTGGGACGCATGGAAGGCGGCGCGGGCGAACCGGTCGGAACCGGCCGTCGGGCCGCGCGGCGCCGCACGGGCGGCTGTGCCGGCGGCCGCGTTCCTCGTCGTCGCGGCGGCGCTCGTCTGGCTCCCCTTCCCACGCTGGCAGAAGGTGGAGGAGGGAATGTCGTGGTTCCGACTCGCCACCGCCTACGAACAGGCCCGCGACGAGCGGCAGGCGGCGCGATCGTATCTCTTCGCCGAGAAGGCGGGGCTCGCGGCGCCCGAGTTCTACAACAACTACGGCCTCGTCGCGCTTCGGGAGGGGGATCTCGCCGCGGCCGGAGAGAGATTCCGCCGCGCCGTCGCGCTCGATCCCTCCTACGGCCCGGCGCTCGCCAATCTCGCCGAGGTCTACATGCGCCAGGAGTCGTGGAACCTGGCGGCGGCCGCGTACGGTGCCGCGGCGGGCGCCGTTCCGGAGCGCGCCGCCGAGTTCCTGACGAACGCCGGCGTGATCTACCAGCGCATGGGACGGACGGAGGCCGCGCGGGTCGCCTTCGTGCGCGCCCTGGCCGCGCGTCCCGACTTCGAGCTGGCCGCGGAGGCGCTCCGCATGCTGGGGCCCGATCCCGACGAGGTTTCGCATCGGGAGGCGGCCGCCGCGAAGGCGGCGGCGGAGAAGGCCGCCGGCGCCGGGAGGGGGAAATGAGCCCGAAGGTTTCGAGGGCCGCGCGCCGTTCGCCGGCGCTCTTCTTCTATGGAAGTCTGATGGATCGATCGTTCTGGCGCGGCGTGATCGGGGCGCGCGCGGCGGCTTCGCTCCGCCTCGTGCCGGCGCGGCTTCGCGGTTGGCGCCGCTGCTGGAACGGGGTGCGGCCCGATTTGGGAGGCGCCGTCCTGAATCTCGCGCGCGATCCGAAGGGCCACCTCTGGGGCGGGCTCGTCCTGGGACTGAGCGAGGAGACCTGGGCCAAGCTCGACGAGCAGGAGAGTTCGCATCT
>DASTKG010000045.1:0-9603 GCA_035716005.1 Candidatus Eiseniibacteriota bacterium | reverse complement strand
CTCTCTGAATCGCGGCGCGGAAGTTGTCGTGCTCTTCCTCGAGGCGGTCGAGCCAGAGAGCCTGCGACGGACCTTCCAGCTCGCCTTCGGCGCGGCCGGCGAGCGTGGCGAAGTACGCGGCGTGCCGGTCGCGCATCGCGTCGAGATTGCCGCCCTCCTCGAGACGCTCCCACCCGAATTGTCGGATCGATTCGAGGAGCCGGTAGCGCGCCGATCCGCCGATGCCCTCCTCGGGGATCACGAGCGACTGATCCGCGAGCCGCGACAGGAGGTCGAGCACGTCGCCCTCGGTGGTCTCGTCGCTCGCGCAGCCGCTCTCGGCCGCTTCGAGGCTCACGCCGCCGGCGAAGACGCTGAGGCGCAGGAAGAGCCCCTGCTCCGCCGGCGACAGGAGCCCGTAACTCCACTCGATCGTCGCCCGCAGCGTCCGCTGGCGGGCCGACGCGCCGGGAGCGCCCCCCGTCAGCAGACGGAATCGGTCCTCGAGGCGCGCCAAGATCTGCGTCGCCGGCAGGACGTTGACCCGCGCCGCCGCCAGTTCGATCGCGAGGGGAATTCCGTCCAGCTCGCGGCAGATTCCCGCCACGCTCGACGCGTTCTGCGCGTCGAGCGCGAAGCCGTGCTTCACGACCGCCGCGCGCGCCGCGAAGAGGCGGACCGCTTCGTACTGGAGCGCCTGCTCCGGCGTGAGCGCGTCGGCGCGCGGAGGCGTGGATAGCGAGGGCGTGTGCCAGCGCGCCTCGCCCGCCGCTCCGAGCACCGCGCGGCTCGTCGCCAGGATGCGGCACGCCGGGCCGCGCCGGAGAATCGCATCGGCCAGGGCGGCGCACGATTCGGCCAGATGCTCGCAGTTGTCCAGCACGAGAAGGCTCTTTCGCGTTCGCAGGTGCTCCACGACCGTGTCGAGGACCGGCCGTCCGGCCTCTTCGCGCACGCCCATCGCGCTCGCCACCGCGCGCGGCACGAGCCCGGGATCCGAGAGCGCCGCGAGTTCGACGAACCAGACGCCGTCCGGAAACTCGGATAGGAGATCGGTCGCGACCCGAAGCGCGAGCCGCGTCTTGCCGCACCCGCCCGAGCCCGTGAGGGTGAGGAGGCGATGGCGGGTCAGGAGCCGCTTCACCTCCGCCGCCTCGCGCGCCCGGCCGATGAAACTCGTCGCGGCGGCGGGGAGATTGTTCGGGGCCGCGGGGGCGGCGCCTTCGCGCGCGGGCACTTCGCCGGACACGACCGTCGCGAGCAGTTCGCGGAGCGCGTCCCCGAACTCGCGCGCCGTCGGGTAGCGGCGCTCTCGATCCTTGGAGAGCGCTCTCGCCACGACGAGATCGAAATCGTAGGGGAGATCGGCGCGAAGGGCGCTCGGCGGATCGGGCTCCTGCGTCGCGATCTCGTGGAACATCGTAACGGTGCTCGGCGCCCGGAACGGCGGACGCCCGGTGGCCAACTCGTAGAGGACGCCGCCGAGGGAGAAGATGTCGGTCCGGTGGTCCACGCGCTCGCCGCGCGTCTGCTCGGGCGACATGTACGCCACGGTGCCGACGATCATGCCGCTCCCGGTCAACTCGGTGCTGATCGTCGACTCGTCCGGGACGGCGCCCGGAGGCGCGAAGCGCTTCGCGAGACCGAAGTCGAGGACCTTGGCCTGCCCCTCCGGGGTGAGGATCACGTTCGAGGGCTTGATGTCGCGGTGGACCAGACGCGCGGCGTGCGCGCTCTCCAGCGCGTCCGCGATCTGCGCGCCGATCTCGAGAAGGCGGGCGAAGGGCAGCGGACCGCGCGAGACGATGGCGGCCAGCGTCTCCCCCGCCACATGCTCCATGACGATCGCCGGAGCGCCGTCGATCTCCTCGAGGCCGTAGATCGCGACCACGTTCGGATGGTGGAGCGCCGACGAGGCGCGCGCTTCCCGGAGGAATCGCTCCGCCGCGGTCCGATCGCGGGTCGCCTCGGGCGGAAGGATCTTGATGGCGACATCGCGGTCGAGGCGCAGGTCCCGGGCGCGATAGACCTGACCCATGCCGCCCGCGCCGATCTTCTCGACGATGCGGTAGTGGGAAATCGTCTTCCCGATCGGGGAATCGCCGACTGAGGGGCCCTGGCTCATGGCCGTCTCCCGGTCTCGGAGTGCCGCGGAACTGGGAACCTGGAACTGGGGGAGGGCTCCACGCTAGCAGGATCCCGGTCGGCCATCCACTGGGACGCTAGGCGTATGCCCGAGCCGCGAATCTGGCGCCGAGGGCCTCCGCCGTCTAGACTCCCGGGGTGCCCGGGCGCGCCACCCTCGCGGACGCGCCCGGCGAACGGAGATCATCATGGCCGAATCAACGAAGCTGCACGTCTACGAGGAGGTCCTCCTCCTCGCGATCAGCGACCACAAAGGGACCTTCGACACCGGCGTGCCGGAGTACGCCGTCGCCGGCGCGGTGCTCTCGGAATTGATGGCCGAGGGCCGGCTCGCGTTGAGCGATCCGAAGAAGCAGATGGTCGAAACGCGCGACGGCCGCGCGATCGGCGACGAGATCCTCGACGAGACGCTGGGGCGAATCGGCGCCGGCAAGCGCCGCGCGTCGCTCCAGACGTGGATCACACGCATCGCGGGGGCCCGTCGTCTCCGCCACCGCGCGGCGATCCAGCTCTGCCGCCGCGGCATCCTCCGCGCCGACGAAGACCAGGTGCTTCATTTCTTCCGGCGCAAGGTCTATCCCGAACTCGATCCGAGGCCGGAGCGGGAACTCCGCGAGTGGCTCCGGGCGGTTGTCGACGCCGACTCCGATCTTGTCGACGCGCGCACGGCCGCCGTGATCTCGATCCTCAAGGCCGTCGGCCTTCTCGACAAGGCGCTCGGAAAGGACCTCGCGAAGCGGCGGAAGGAGCGAATCGCGAAGATCGTGTCCGGCGAAGTGACCGCCGCGGCGACCAAGGCCGTGCTGGACGCGGTCCAGACCGCGGTCTTCGTGGCGGCCATCGTCCCGGCGATCGCGGCCTCGACCTCGGATTGATTCAGGGGGCCCCCCGGCCCGCCCTGGACTTTTCCTGTTCGTCCCTCCTCCCCCGGACGTAATGGACATGACGGCTCGAGTGAGCCGCCCGTCCCCCGCCAACCACCAAATTTCAGGCCTTTAGGACGGTCGGAATAGTTTTCTGGACGCTCGGCAAGGTGCGATCGCCCCTGCCGCGGCATCCTAGTACCACGCGCGCGGCACGACCCGGCGGCGCGCACCGTGGACCCTCGGCACGATGGAAGGAGATTCATCATGAAGACGAACCTCGCACACCAGGCGGGCCCGACCCGGCCCGCGCGACGAACCCGCACGGACGCCACCACCGCCCAGCCGCAGCTGCGGCTCGCCGAAGCCCCGACGCCCGACTTCGAGGCGATCAAGACGCGCCAGCAGGCCACGTGGGCCGCCGGCGATTTCGGACAGGTCGGCGTGCGTCTCCAGATCGTGGGCGAGTCGATCAGCGAGGCCGTCGATCTCCTCTCGACGGAGCGCGTGCTCGACGTGGCGGCCGGGAACGGCAACGCGTCGCTGGCGGCCGCGCGTCGCTTCGCCGACGTTACCTCCACCGACTACGTGCCGGCGCTGCTCGAAGAGGGCCGCCGGCGCGCCGAGGCGGAGCAGCTGCCGATGAAGTTCGAGGTCGCCGACGCGGAGAATCTCCCGTTCGAGGACGGCTCGTTCGACGTCGTCCTCTCGACCTTCGGCGTGATGTTCGCGCCGAACCAGGAGCGCGCCGCGGCCGAGATGCTGCGCGTCGTGCGGCCGGGCGGGCGGATCGGGCTCGCCAACTGGACCCACGACGGCTTCATCGGGCGCCTTTTCGAGGCGATCACCCGGTTCGTGCCGCCTCCCGCGGGGCTTCGGTCCCCGATGGCGTGGGGAAGCAAGGCGCGGCTTCAGGAGCTGTTCGCTTCGGCGACGAAGATCGAGACGGAGCGGAAGTCGTACGTCTTCCGCTATCGGTCGGCGGAGCACTGGATCGAGTTCTTCCGGACCTACTACGGGCCGACGAACAAGGCATTCGCCGCGCTCGACGAGGCGGGCCGCCAGGCGCTCCACGCCGCGCTGCTCGAGCTGATCGGCCGCTGGGAGACGACGAAGGGCGGGCCGGTGGTGATTCCGGCGACCTATCTGGAAGTGGTGGTGACGAAGTAGGGATGTAGGAAGCCCCGCCGGCGATCGATGGGCCGGCGGGGCTTTTTCCAAGTGCCGCCTACTCGTAGGGCGAGTCGGGGCCTCAGCCCATCCGCTCCCTACTATCGATAACGGAAACCGCCTCCAAATCGAACTCCTCCCGGTCCTCGCGTTCTCCGATCGCCGGGATCCGCCGCGGCGACCGCACCGCCTCGGGATCGACGGGCCGCGAGGCGGCGTCCCAGAGCTCGCTCAGGTAGATCCCCGCCTCGACGGTCATCGGGTGCCGCGGGCCCACCGCCGCCTTCAGCGTGCGCAGCGCCGCCGAGCAGTGCGCGCGGGCCAACCCGGACGCACCCGCTCGATCGTCGATTTCGGCCAGCTTCAATAGATCGACGCCCACCGCGTAGCTCTCCGCCCCGAGGGCCCGCTTGTGAATGCTCATGATCCGCTCGCGAAGCCCGCGCGCCACCGCGAACTGCCCCATCTCCGTCCGGCACGCCGCGAGCTTCTCGAGCGCGGGGACGAGGTACCAGTGCTCGCGGCCCACGCGCTGCTCGACGTTCTCGACCACGCGGAGGTAGCACGAATCGGCCGCCGCGTAGTCGGCGCATCGCATCGCGATGTTGCCGAGGAGCGTGAGTTCGTGGAGGAAGTAGAGACCGTCACGGCCGAAGGCCCGCTGGTTGTTGGCCAGGGACGACTCGAGATCGGCGCGGGCCTGCGCGAACTTGCCGATGACCGCGCGGGCCTGGCCGAGGTGATCGCGCGCCGCCACCGTGCGCTCCTCGTACGGACCGAGCGCCGCGAGACGGAGGTTGTAGGCCTCGGCGAATTCGATTTCCGCGCGCGCGGCGTCGCCCCGCTCGATATGAAGCCGGCCGAGATCCATCAGGCGGTTCGCCGTTTCGAGGCTGTTGACGGGGTGGTGCTTGGCGGTCGCTCGCTGCGCCGCGCGGAAGTTGGCGAATTCCGTTTCGGCCGTCTTCGCGCCGGCCGCGTAGATCTCGTCGATGCGCGCGGCGCAGGCGTCGGCCGCGGAGTCGCGCCCGGCGGCGGCGTAGAGGTCGGCGAGGGACGAGAGCGGGTCGATGCAGTTCTCGCTGTCACGGCCGTCCGCGCGTTCGTAGAGGCGCAGGGCCTGGCGGTAAGCGGCTTCCGCGTCGGCCAGGCGGCCTTGGGCCGAGAGGGCGTCGGCGAGGTCTTGATGCGCTTCGGCGTACCACTCCGCGTTGGCGACGTTGCCCTTCAGGCCGCACGCGCGGATGAGGTCGATCGAGGCGCGGAAGCGGCGCTCGGCGGTCTTGAAGTCGAGAGCCCACGAGGCCGAGCGGCCCTCGGACTGGGCCGACTCCGCCTGCTGCTTCAGCGTGTCCTCGTCGTCGCGATGAAGCGTGGTGGCGATGACAGTGACGGCGAAGACGAGGTAGGCGATGGCCGCGAGCGCGACGCGCGCGCGGCGGGACGGCAGGGCGTGGCAGAGCCTGCGCGAGAGCATGGAACTCCCCCCGGATGGTGCTAGGTCGCGTCGCTGGTCCCCGAACTATGGGTATCGGCAGGGGCTGGGGCGAGGGTTAGTTGGAATGTGTAAGTGGTTGTCCATAATGGCGTAAGGAGACGCTCGAAACGGTCAATGGAACGCCGGTCGGAGCTACGTGACCTCCTTCGGAATCGTTGCCCCCACCAGCCACGACTTCGCCTGGGTGATTGCGTCCGCAAAGTCCAATGCGCGCCCCGCGGCCACCGCGACGCCGAACGACACTCCGCCGAGCCCGTCGCGCGCCCGGGAGATCAGCGGCGTCAGGAAGAGTTCGTCCGAGGGTTCACGGTGATACCCCTCCCTCTCTATCTCCGCCTCAGCGGCGCCAAAGAGCCGCGCCGCGCATTCCCACTCGCCCACCGATGCCGCGAGCCCGGCGCAATCATCGAGCGCCGCCTGCCCCTGCCGCTTGAGGCCGCTCTCCTCACTGATGGCGAGCAATTCGAGCAGCCTTGTCCGCGCCCGATCGCCGGCCCCGCGCATGATGGCCACGATCGCGAGGTTCGAGAGAGTTATCGCGGTGTTCGCGCGATCACCAACTCCTCGGTCGATCGCCAGCGCCTCCTCGTAAAGCGGCTCCGCGCCTTCCAGGTCTCCACAGTCCCGATTCAACTCCGCCATGGAGTTGAGCGCGTTGGAGAGAATTTGCGCGTTCCCCAATTCACGTGCCTGAGAGAGTGCGACCTTCGCGTGGCCCCAGGCGTCGGTTCCATTACCCAGCGCGGCTTCCACGCCAGCGAGAGTCCCCAGTGCCAGCACCACCCCGCGACGGTCCCCCAGCTCGCGCGCGATGGAGAGGCTCTCCTCCAAGTACCCTCGCGCCTCGCGGTAGCGTCCCAAGAAGTAGCCGAATTGGCCCGCGGCATGAAGTGCCCGACGGCGCGCGACGCTTCGCCCATCCGCTCCCGGACGGCTCAAAGCCTCAACCGTCACGCGATATGCCTCCGGCATCAATCCCCGACGATGCCAGTATGGCGACACAGCACGAACCAGATTGAGACCTTGCTCTGCCCTTCCCTCAACTCGGCCACACCACCTGTGGGCCGAAAGTATGTTCGGCTGCTCGGGATCGAGGCGCGAACACCACAGATCTTGATCCGGACCGTGAAAGGACGGCTCCGCTTCTTCCGCCAGAGCCAGGAAGAAAGCCAGGTGCCGACTCCGTGCTTCGCGCCCCTCCATCGCCTCCTCCAGCCGCTCCTCCGCATACTGCCTCACCGTCTCTAGCATCGTGTATCGCGGCTCGGTATCGCCGTGATCGATCACGACCAACGACTTGTCCGCCAGCCGCGTGATCGCATCCAGGGTCTCGAAGTCCCCGACAGCGTCCCCCGCCACCGCCACCGCCGCATCCAGCGTCCAGCCGCCGGCGAAAACTGCCAGAAGGCGGAACACCCGCTGGTCCTCCTGCGACAGGTGGGCATAACTCCACTCGATCGTGGCTTGGAGCGTCTGGTGCCGAGCCAGCCCCGTCTTGCTGCCACCGGTGAGAAGCCGGAATCTATCATTCAGCTTGGACTGGATCTGCCCGACGGAGAGCATCTTCACTCGGGCGGCGGCCAATTCGATTGCCAGCGGGATCCCGTCCACGCGTCGGCAAATGTCCGCCACCGCGGAAGCGTTCTTCTCGGTGAGTTCGAACCGACCATCCGCGAGACGAGCGCGATCCGTGAACAACTTCACCGACTCCGATGCCGCGACCAGACTGAAATCCTGATCAGTGCCCGCGGTCGGCACGGAGAGCGGGCGCAGCGGAAACGTCCGCTCACCCGGAATTCCAAGCGCCTCACGGCTCGTCACCAGGAGTCTGAGGTGACGACTCGCCGAAAGCAGGTGGTCCACGAACTCCGCCGCCGCCCCGAGTACGTGCTCGCAGTTGTCCAGCACGATGAGCGTCCGCATTTCCTTCAGGTGATGCGCCAACGTGCCGACGAGCGGCGCCCCGGGCTCTTCGCGGACTTCAAGCACGTTCGCCGCGGCCCGGAGCACGTGACTTGCATCCTGACTGGGTGCCAGGTCGACGAACCACACCCCATCCGAGTACTCGGAAAGGAGGCTCTCAGCCAACTTGAGCGCGGTGCGCGTCTTCCCGCAGCCGCCGGAGCCCGTTAGCGTCAGAAGGCGTGCCAGTCCGATCAGCCCGGCGCATTCGGCCAGCTCGCGCTCGCGTCCGATGAATTGTGTGCGCTGGCGCGGAAGGTTGTTCGGGGGCGACGACCCGGCCGCAGCTGGAGCGTTCACCGGGATCGCCGGGCCGATCGCCACAGCGTCCAGCGCCTCCGCAAACCGCGCCATCGTCTCGTAACGGTTGGTCCGATCCTTGGCGAGCGCCTTGGCGATCGCATGCGCGATGCCGGGCGGAAGATCGGGCCGATGCTCGGTCACCAACTTGGGCACCACCGTGAGATGCTGACGGAGCAGCGCATCGAGCGCCCTCTCGGTGAAAGGTGGCGCACCTGCCAGCATTTCGTAGAGCACGCACGCCAACGCGTATAGATCGGAGCGCCCGTCCACATCCTCACCCACGGCCTGTTCCGGGGACATGTAGCGAGGGGTTCCGATGATCGCTCCCGGCGTTGTCCCGAACGTCCTGGTCTTCTCCTGCTCCGCCAACGCACCCTGCGACGTCGCCCTCGCGACGCCAAAGTCCGCCACCAGGGCGATACCCTCCGAGAGCAGCACGTTCTCCGGCTTGATGTCCCGATGGACGAGTCCCTGACTGTGCGCATATCCAAGCGCGCTCGCGATCTCCCGCGACAGTCGCAGCGCCTCCTCGAGCGGGAGCTGCCGATCGCGACCGAGGCGCGCTCGCAGGGATTCGCCCTCGATGTAGGGCGTGACATAGTAGAGCTTGCCGTGCACGGCTCCGGAGTCGAACAGTGGGAGAATGTGCGGGTGAGATAGCCTGGCCGCGATTTCGATCTCGCGCAGGAAGCGTTCCCGCCCGATCGCGGCCACCACCTCGGGGCGCACGAACTTGATCCCGACCTTGCGGTGGTGCTTCAGGTCATCGGCCAGATAGACCGTCGCCATCCCCCCCTGACCCAGTTCGCGCTCTATGCGGTAGTGGGAGAAGCTCTTACCGATGAGGGCGTCCATTCAGGTTCGAGGAGCGCGTGCGGGACGTGCCGGTGTCGGTCGCTCGCTCAGATGCACGCGCGAAATCCCGATAGAGGAGGCCAGGTTCATAGCCATCTCCCGGTGCGGGGGTACCCTTGGGGCTGAAGGTGCGGGGAGGTCACATACTACCACGATTCTCGTCGGCCGAGTCGATCTAGGGGGTGATCGCCCGAGCCGGGCTCGGGGCCGGGCGTGAAGTCCCACGACTCGGCCATCTTGTCCGGAAGGTCCCCTCTGCTTCAGCTCTCCCGCGGCTTGTCGTAGCGCTCGAAATCGCCGCTCCGAAGAGCCTCGGCAAGCCGCAACCGATGATCCCGCTGGAGGAGCACCGGGTAGAGATTCATCGGGATGTCGAGCGCCACGAGCCACGCGGCCCGCTCCGGCTCGCCGCGCAGCAGGGCCGCCGCCGCGAGCAGGAGGACGATTCCGAACGCGATTCCATGCGCCGCTTCCGCGGCCCTCGTCTCGCGCTCGATCAGTGCCGCGTTTCCGGCATGCCAGGCCGCCGGGAGCGCGCGATTGAAGATCGACAGGGGACCTCGCCGAACGACCGCGCGGAACCAGGGCACGCCGAGCGCGCGGTAGAGGCGGCCGTCTCGCTCCCAGGCCCGCAATCGGTAGAACCACTCGAAGCGAGGCAGGCCGCGCAGCGGGAGAACGAACGAGGACCACCCGACGACGGCGAGGTTGGCGAGCAAGGCGCGGATGAACGCTCCGCCCTCTCGTCCGATCGAGAGGAAGACCAATGCCGCCACGAGGAGGAGGCTCGCCAGGACGAACGCGAGGCGTCGCATCACGATTCCCCGA
>DASTKG010000044.1:0-10631 GCA_035716005.1 Candidatus Eiseniibacteriota bacterium | reverse complement strand
AAGGCATTTCCGAAAGTCATGGCAATCATGGAGCGTCTACTCGCGAGCCCCTTTGGCGTCATGCACGCGATTTCTATCGTGCGCTACCTGGACGAGTACCTGTCGACCCTGGCCGAGGATGAGGAGAGGAACAAGTACCTCATTTCGTGGATCAGCTATTTCCTCGTAGGCAACGGACTCAGGAGTGGCCTCAAGAAGACGCCTCGCCTAAGGGATCCAATCACGAGAACCACCTTCAACAACCGATCCCAGATATTCAAGCAGCACCGTGAGTTTAGGTTGTTCGTTGGGTGCGTGAAGACGAGAAAGCGGATTACTCTCGCGAACCACCTGAATGTCTGGCGTCCTCTGAACTGACCGAGGTCGAGAAGCAGGGAGCGGAGCATGTCTAGGCCAGGGCCACGGTCGCATACAACGCCGAGGGGATTCTTCTGCGCCGCTTGCGGTAATGAATCGCCGAAGTGGTTCGGGAAGTGCCCGGCTTGCGGGGAGTGGAATACTGCGGCTGAGGCGCCTGCCGAATCCGGGGGCGCGGCGGGGAAGCAGCGGGCGAGTGGCAAGAGCCGTGCAGCCAGCAGCCGCACCGGGTACTCAGGCTCTGATACTTCCACCCCGGTCAAACTAGACTCCATCGAGACTGGCGCCGACGATCGCTGGCGCTCGGGGATCACCGAGCTGGACCGGGTGCTTGGCGGTGGGCTCGTGCCTGGTTCGCTCGTGCTCATTGGCGGCGATCCGGGAGTCGGCAAGTCGACCCTCGCGCTCGGACTCGCCTCGGCGCTCGCTCGGCAGAACCGGACCGTCCTTTACGTCACAGGCGAGGAATCCCCGAGACAGACCAAGATGCGCGCGGAGCGGCTCGCCCTCAAGGAGCCGGACTCGCCGATCTACGTCCAGGCGGAGGTCGATCTCGACGCGATCATCGCGCAGGTCGAATCGCTGAATCCCGCGCTCCTCGTGGTCGACTCGATTCAGACTCTCTTCACTCCCGACCTAGACGCCGCGCCAGGCAGCGTGAGCCAGGTCCGCGAATGCGGCCTTCGCCTCCTTCGGCTCGCCAAGGACCGCTCGCTCCCGATCCTCCTCATCGGCCACGTCACGAAGGACGGCGCCGTCGCGGGCCCGCGCACCCTGGAACACATGGTCGACGCGGTCCTCTATCTCGAGGGTGATCGGCACCACGGCTACCGCATCCTCTCCGCGGCGAAGAACCGCTTCGGCTCCACGCACGAGATCGGTGTCTTCGAGATGCGCGGCGACGGACTCGCGGAAGTCGACAACCCCTCCGAGCGCCTCCTCCGCGAACGGGGCGAGCAGGCGCCCGGCTCCGTCGTGGTCGGCTCCATCGAAGGGACGCGTCCGCTCCTCGTCGAAGTCCAAGCCCTCGTCGCACCGACCCACTTCGCCAACCCTCAACGCGTGGCGCAGGGAATCGACTCCCGCCGCCTGGCGGTCGTGATCGCGGTGCTGCAGAAGCGCGCCGGGCTCTCGCTCGCGGGGGCGGACGTCTTCGTGAACGTGGCAGGCGGCATCCGCCTGGAAGAACCGGCGGCCGACCTCGGCCTCGCGCTCGCGCTCGCCTCCTCGTTCCGCGACAAACCGGTCTCGCCCGATCTCGTCGCGGTGGGCGAAGTCGGCCTCGGCGGCGAACTCCGCCCCGTGCCGCAGCTCCTCCGCCGGATCGCCGAAGCGAAACGTCTCGGCTTCCGTTCGGCCATCGTCCCGAAGCGCGCCATCGAGGATCTCCCCGCCTCCGACGCGAAATTCAAGATCCGCCCGGCCGGCACGCTCGCCGAGGCGATCGCCCTCGCCATCGGGGACTGAAATTCCATGACATCCAACCCACCCGTCCCGCCGCGCGACCTCGCGGTCATCCTCGCGGGCGCGGGGATGGGATCGCGCATGGGCTCGACGCCGAAGGTGCTCTACCCGATCCTCGGCCGGCCCGCGCTCCTTCGCGTGGCGGCGACGTTCCTCGATCACCCCGCCGTCGGCGAGGTGATCGCGGTCGTCCCGACCGAACACGAGAAGGAGTGCCGCCTGGCGCTCGGCACCGTGCCGAACGTGGACGGAATCCGGCTCATCGCCGTCCGGGGCGGCGCGACGCGGGAAGGCTCGGTGGGGTACGGCCTGGGCGCCCTCGCGATGAATCTCCCGTTCGTCGCGGTTCATGACGTGGCCCGGGTCCTCGTCTCGATCCAGCTCATCGATCGCGTGCTCGAAGCGGCGCGCCGATCGGGCGCGGCCATCCCCGCCCTCCCCGTGGTGGACACACTCAAGGAAGTCACGCACGACGGGCGCCACGTCGTACGGTCGGTGCCGCGGAATCGGCTGATGGCCGCGCAAACCCCGCAAATCTTCTCCAGTGATATACTTCGGAAGGCCTACTCGCCCATTCGAGACCTCTCACGGGAGGCGACGGACGAGTCGGGATTGGCCGAGCGGCTGGGGATCCCGGTCACCGTCGTGGAGGGGGAAACCACGAACATGAAGCTCACCTACCCCCAGGACGTGGCGGTCCTCGAAGCCGTGGCGAAGATGGTTCAATGGAGGTCTCGTTGAAGGCGGACCCCGGAGCCGCGAGGGAGCGCAGCTGAGCCTCACCGAAACGCGAGTCGGCACCGGCTACGACATCCACCGCCTGGAGCGGGGGCTTCCGCTCACGCTCGGCGGCGTTTCGATCGCGCATCACGCGGGGCTCCGCGCGCACTCGGACGGAGACGTCCTGGCCCACGCCATCGGGGACGCGGTGCTCGGCGCGCTGGCGCTCGGCGATCTCGGGAAGCACTTTCCCGACAACGATCCGAAGTGGCGCGGCGTCTCGAGCCTCGTGCTCCTCGACGCGATCCGCGCGCTGGCGGCGAACGCCGGCGGACGGATCGTGAACGTCGACGCGACAGTGATCGTGGAGGCGCCGAGGATCGCGCCCCATGTCGAGGCGATGCGCGGGAATCTGGCGCGCGCGCTCGGCATCGAACCGGGACGCGTCTCGGTGAAGGCGACGACGAACGAAGGGCTGGGCGCGGAGGGCCGCGGCGAAGGGATCGCCGCCATGGCCGTCGCGCTCGTGGAAGTTTCGCGCTAGGAGCCGCGGGGGCGGCGTCCGGCGGTAGGAGGGGTTCGATGAAGGTCGTCGTGGTGATGGGCGGCAACACCACCGAGCGGGACGTCTCCCTCCGAACGGGGGCGGGCGTGAGCAAGGCCCTCGAGAAGCTCGGGCACCAGGTCGTCTCCGTGGACACGAAGGACGGCGGCGTCGACGGCTACCTCCGCGCCATTCCCTCCGACACCGACCTCGTCTTCATCGCCCTCCACGGCGGCGACGGCGAGAACGGCACGCTCCAGGCGCTTCTCGACATGGCGAAGATTCCCTACACCGGCTCGGGGATGCTGGCGTCGGCCGTCGCGATGGACAAGGCGATGTCGAAGCGGATCTTCGCGCAGGAAGGAATCCCGACGCCGTCGTGGGGCGAGTGGTGGGCGCCCGACGACCCGACCACCAAGTGGCGGCCCGGCCTCACCGAGGCGGATCTCAAGCACCTCGGCGGCTATCCCCTCATCGTGAAGCCGAACGACCAGGGCTCCACCGTGGGCATCACGCGCGTCGACGGCCCCGCCGAGATCCCGGCCGCCGCCGAACTGGCGCGGAAGTACGGCCGTCTCATTCTCGTCGAGCGCTTCATCGAAGGACGCGAACTCACGGTCAGCGTGCTGAACGGCCGCGCGCTCCCCATCGTGGAGATCATCCCCGAAGGGGGCTGGTACGACTACGAGCACAAGTACACCGCGGGCGCGACCCGCTACGAATGCCCGGCCGCGCTGCCGCCCGACGTGAGCGCCCGGCTCCTGGCGCTCGGCCTCAAGGCGTATCGCTCGCTTCGCTGCGAAGGGGTGGCGCGCGTCGACTTCCGCCTCGATCCGAAGAACGAGCCCTACTGCCTCGAAGTGAACACGGTTCCCGGCATGACCGAGACGAGCCTCGTCCCCAAGGCGGCGGCGGCGGTCGGCATGAGCTACGAGGATCTCGTTCGCGAGATCGTCACGGCGGCGGAAAACTCGCCCGCGCATCGCGCGCGCAGCGCCCACTAGGGACCGAGCATGCTCCCAGCCCGCGCCGCCGAGATGGAGGCGGCCGACATCATCGCCCTCGGCGTGCGCCTCGGCATCATCGTCCTCGGCGCCGCGATCATGCTTCGCGTCTCCGGCGCCCTCACCTCGCGTCTCGCGAGGGCGATCCGCGAGCGGGGGCTCGGCGACGATGCGGCGCGCGAGAAGCGCGCGCGCACGATCGGCGCCGTGCTCGGCGGCGGCGGGAGAACCCTCGTCGTCGTGGTCGCGGCGCTCATGGCGGTGCGCGAGCTGGGGCTCGACATCACGCCGGCGCTCGCGACGGCCGGCGGCTTCGGCGTCGCGGCCGGGCTCGGCGCGCAGTCCCTGGTGCGCGACTGGATCTCGGGCTTCTTCATCATCCTCGACGATCAGTTCGGCGTGGGGGACGTGGTGCGAGTGGCGGGCGTGACGGGGACCATCGAAGCGCTGTCGCTCCGCAGCACCGAGCTTCGCGACGGCGACGGCTCGCTCCACTTCATTCCGAACGGGGAGATCAAGATCGTCACCAATCTCACGCGATCGTGGGCCGCGCCACTCCTCCGCATTCCCGTGAACGCGACCGAGGATCCCGAGCGCGTGCTCCGGGTGATCGACGAGATGGCGCGCGCCTTCAAGGCCGACCCGGCCACCGCGCCGCTCCTGGTCGACGGACCGAACGTCCTCGGGATCGAGGACGTCGCCGGGGGTCTCTACACGGTCCTCATCCAGGCGAAGACGCGCCCCGAGAACCGCCACCCGGTCGGGCGCGCGCTCCGGCTGGCGGCGCTTCGCCGGCTGAGCGCCGAGGGGATCTCCCTCGCGCCGTCGAGCGCCGTCGGGATCTCATCGGGGGCCGAGCACCCGCCGGCGCCCGCCGCGCCGCAGCCCGAATACCCCACGGGAGGAGCGAAGTGAGCATCCGCGTCTACGACACGCGCCGCCGGGCGAAGCTTCCGTTCGAGAAGAAGCCGGGCGATCGCGTGGGAATCTACACGTGCGGCATGACGGTGCAGGACAAGCCGCACGTCGGCCACATGCGCTCCTCCATCTCGGGCGACGTCATCCGCCGATGGCTGGAAGAGCGCGGCTACGTCGTGACGTACGTCTACAACTTCACCGACATCGACGACAAGATCATCGCCAAGGCCCAGGACGAGGGCGTCGGCTTCGAGAACGTCTCGCGCCGGAACGAGCAGGCCTATCTCGACTACGCGGCGCGCCTCCAGATCAAGCCGGCCACGCACTACCCGCGCGCCACGGAGCACATCGCGGAGATCCACGCGCTCATCCAGAAGCTGATCGACCGCGGCCACGCCTACGCCGCGGCGGGCGACGTCTACTTCGACGTCCGCTCCTTCTCGACCTACGGCCAGCTCTCGGGACACAACGTGGACGACCTCCGCTCGGGCTCTCGCATCGAGGTCGGCGAGTCGAAGAAGGACCCGCTCGACTTCACGCTCTGGAAGGGCGCGAAGCCGGGCGAGCCGTCGTGGCCGAGCCCGTGGGGTCCGGGACGCCCGGGCTGGCACATCGAGTGCAGCGCGATGGCGATGAAGTATCTCGGCGAGACGCTCGACTTCCACGGCGGCGGCCAGGATCTCATCTTCCCGCATCACGAGAACGAGAAGGCGCAGTCGGAAGCGGCCAACGGAAAGCCGTTCGTCGACTTCTGGGTCGAGAACGGGATGGTGAATCTCGGCGGCGAGAAGATGTCGAAGTCGACGAAGCACTTCTTCCTCATCGAGGACGTGCTCGGCGAGTTCGAGCCCGACGTGGTGCGCTTCTATCTGCAGTCGACGCACTACCGGAGCCCGATCGAGTGGAACGAGGAGCGCCTCCGCGAGGCGGGAACGGCCTACGCGCGGCTGCGCGACGCCATCGCGAAGGCGGCGCGCCTCGAGGCGGACGCCGCCGCGGCGGGCGGGGACGCGACGCGCTCGGCGCTCCACGCGGACGCGGCGTCGCTGGCCGCGAAGTTCGAGGAGGCGATGGACGACGATTTCAACGCGGCGCGCGCGCAGGGCCACCTCTTCGAGCTGGCGAAAGAGATCAATCGCGTGGCCGACAACCCGGGCGCGTCGTCGGACGACAAGTCGGCCGTGGCGGCGGCGGGCAAGACGTTGCAGCACTTGGGGAAAACCATCGGCCTCTTCGGCGGGGCGGGGGCCCCGGAGGAGGGGACCCCGGAGGCCATTCAAGAGCTTGTGCGGCAACGAGATAAGGCCCGGCTGGAGAAGGACTGGAAACGGGCCGATGTATTGAGGGGAGAGATAGAGGCGCAGGGCTTTGTCCTCGAGGACGCCAAGGGAGGGACGATAGCCAAGCGCAAGCGCTGACCGCTACGCCACGTTCGCGAGGGAGCGACACCCGCCATGAGGCTCTTCGGCCGCCCGAGGACGCTCCAGGTCGAGCTGCAGGTGATCTTCGTCGCGATCGGCACCCTCTTCCTCACCCTCGCCACGGTTCTCCTCTACCAGAACGGCCAGGCCTCCCTCCGCCGCCAGCTCTCCAGCGCCGCCGCCAGCGCCGCCGAAACGGCCGCCTCGCTCATCTCCGTCGACGATCACATCTCGATTCGCAGCGCGTCGGACATGAATTCGCGCGGCTTCCAGGAAATCGTCGTCGACCTCGGCGCGCTCCGGCGCGCGAATCCCGCGATCTACCATCTCTACACGCTCGCGCCGACGGGGCATCTCGGCGAGTGGGGGATCGTCGTCGACATGGGCGGCACCGCTCCCGACGTCGACGATTCGTCGCTCCAGAACGGCCGCCTTCCGATCGGCGCGCCGCCGCCGGCCACGGCGCCGACGCGGCTCCTGCGCGAGGGAATGGAAGGGCCCGCGTGCGAAATCCTCGACCTCGATCGCCAGGACCGCGCGCGCGTCGTGGCCGTCTCGCCGATCCGTGGGAAGAACGGCGAGGCGGTCGGCCTGGCCGTGGTGGAACTCGGCGCGGCCGGCCTCGTCTCCGAGGCTCGCCTTCTGCTCTACGTTTCGATCGCGATCTTCCTCCTCGGCCTCTTCGCGAGCATCGTGGCGAGCAGCATCGTTTCCCGCTGGGTCACGCGCCCCATCCAGGATCTGGCGCGCGGCGTGGAGGCGATCTCGCGCGGCGAGCTGGGCGCGCGCGTGAATACGGAGGCGCGAAACGAGATCGGCGTCCTGGGCGACGCCATCAACAACATGGCCGCCGGGCTCGAGGAATCGAAGCGGCGGGACGCCGCGCAGCAGTCGAAGCTGCGCGATCTGCACCGCATCGGCTCCGAGGCGGCGACGACGCTCGAGCTACCCCACACCCTGGCGGTCGCGGCGCGAGGCATGGCGCAGCTCTGCGGCGGCCTCGAGGCGATCGCCGGCGCCGCCGCACGGCGGGAGGGGCGCATCCGTCTCTGGTCGCGGGTCGGGTCCGGCGTGGCGGACGAAACGGATTGGGACGTCTCGCCCGAGGGGCTGGAGAGCGTCCTCGGCGCGGAAACGCGGCTCCTGGCGCGCGTCGAGTTCGAGATGGCGGGGCTCGGCTTCCTCCAGTCGCACCCGGGAAGCTACGCCCTGGCGGCGCCGCTTCGCGTGAGCGAGCAGACGATCGGCGTTCTCCTCGTCCTGGGCGAGCAGGGGGACTTCCATCCCGACGCCGTTTCTCTGGCGCAGCTCTTCGCCGCGCAGGTCTCGGCCGCGGTGGCGAACGCGCGCCTCTTCGAGCAGGTGCGGGAGCTCGACCGCTCGAAGAGCGAGTTCCTCTCCATCGCCTCGCACGAGGTGCGCACGCCGCTCACCGTGATGAAGTCGAGCCTCGACCTCCTCGTGGGGAGCGAGAAGTTCCAGTACACGGAGGACCAGACGCAGCTCCTCGCCTTCTGCAAGGAATCGGTGGAGCGCCTGATCCGCCTCGTGAAGGACATCCTCGACATCTCGAAGATCGAGGCCGGCGTGCTCAAGGTGACGCTCCTGCCGACGTCGCTGAACGATCTGGTGGAGAAGTGCCTCTTCTGGGTGCCGCAGCTGCCGGGCGGGCAGGGGATCGAGATCGACGCGCGGCTCCCGTCACGTCCTCTCATGGTCGAGGCGGACGGAGGTCGCATCCAGCAGGTGCTCGAGAACCTCATGTCGAACGCGATCAAGTTCTCCGACCCGGGCGGGCGCGTCACGATCGAACTCGTGGAGCGCGAGCGGGAGGTCGAGGTCATCGTGAGCGACCGCGGGAAGGGAATCGCCCCCGAGGACCTGGAGCGGATCTTCGGCAAGTTCTACCAGGTGGAGGACTCCGCCACGCGCGAGAAGGGGGGCACCGGGCTCGGCCTCTCCATCTGCAAGGGGATCATCGCGGCCCACCGAGGGCGCCTCTGGGCCGAGAGCACGCTCGGCCAGGGGAGCCGCTTCCACTTCACGCTGGCCCGCGCGCTGGAGCAGGGCGACGGAGTGGCGCGCGACGCCGAAATCCGCGTGGCGCCCATGCTCTCGCCGCTCCGCTCGGAGCCGGCGACCGGCACGTTCGACCGCTGAAAAGGCGGTCGATCCGGCAAGAATTTCCGGAAATCGCCCCGTTCGGCCCTCCCGGCGCGAGAAATTCGCCCGCTTCGTCCCGCACCCGCACTTTTACGCTCGCTTCCCTTTCCCGATGAGGAGTAGCTTTTCCGAAGGGGCTTTCTGCTCGGTTGGACCGAGCACGGTGGGGCATTTCCTCGTTGTCGAAGGAAGCGCCGAACCGCTGCGAACGTTCGGGGGGCAGAAAGGGGATTTGGCGTGGCTGTCATTCTCTGTGTCGACGTCGGTCCGGCTGTCGCCGCGATCCTCGAGACCTATCTCCGCGATCTGAAGCACGAGCCCGTCCACGCCCAGAGCGTCGACGCGGCGATCCTCGCCATCCAAGACCGCCCGTTCGACCTCGCGATCCTCGACACCGCCGCGGCGGAGCGCAACGGATTCCCGTTCCTCGAGCATCTTCGCGAACACGACATCGCCGTCCCGACGATCGTCATGGCCGACTTCACGTCCGTCGATCGCGCCATCGAGGCCCTCGGCCGCGGCGCGGCCGACTACCTGACGAAGCCGCTGCGCGCCGAATCGGTTCGCCTCGCCGTGACCACCGCGCTCGAGATCGACCGGCTCCGCAAGGAGAACCGGGAAGTCCTTCGCGACATCGCGTCGCGTCGCGATCCGGGCGCCGCCGCGGCGCCGCCGGAGGCGCCGGGTGACGGGCACGACCCCTCGTCCCCGAGCCTCGACGGCGACGTCCTCAACCTGCGCGAGCTGGAGACGATCGCCATTCGCCGGGCGCTCATGAAGACCGGCGGGCATCGCATCAAGGCGGCGGAACTCCTGGGGATCAACGAGCGGACGCTTCGCAACAAGCTGAAGTTGGACGAGCTGAAAGACTCCGTGCCCCCGCGCCCCTCGAATGGGGCTCCCCGGCGTTGACGCGGTAGGCTCCGGCGGGTACACTCCGAGGCCGTCGCGCCGAACAGCCATCGGCCGGCGGGACGGCGCTGGCGTAGCTCAATTGGTAGAGCATCTCATTTGTAATGAGGCGGTTGGGGGTTCGAGTCCCTTCGCCAGCTCCACCATCGTCTCGCCATCGCGATTGCCGGAGGGGTTCCCGAGCGGTCAAAGGGAGCAGACTGTAAATCTGCCGGCTTAGCCTTCGAAGGTTCGAATCCTTCCCCCTCCACCACCCTCTACAGCTATATAGTGTAGGGGTCGGCCCCGTCGGGAGGCCTCTAAGTACAATATTTGAGCGGGAATAGCTCAGTGGCTAGAGCGTCAGCCTTCCAAGCTGAGGGTCGCGGGTTCGAATCCCGTTTCCCGCTCCATTTTCTTCTTTCCACAGCTTTCCACACGATCTAAACATCCTATTCATAGTAACTTATCTGGTAATTCACCGCCCGGGCGCCGAACGTGCGCCAGGTCACAGGGCGGTTCGAAACGGGCGGTCGGGGCTTTCCGCCCAGTCGCGGGCCCGCCCTCCCCGAGAGGGGCCCCGTTCGGTCCCCGAAAATGAGCGCAAATTTCCTGTTGACTGCAAGTTCGCCCCCTCGTACATTCATCGGCTCGCAGTCCAGACGGCCTCTTTCGATGGAGGAGAGAGGCTGATTGGGGTTTTCTGCCTTGAGTTGAAGCAACACGTAGGCGCCGTCGCGTGGCCGCGGTCTCGTCGGGTAGCATCGCGGTCCACGACGTTCCGATCACGCTCGCGCTGCAGCACCGCCCACGTAGCTCAGTCGGTAGAGCATCTCCATGGTAAGGAGAAGGTCAACGGTTCGATTCCGTTCGTGGGCTCCATTGTCCGCAACGCGTTAGGCAGCGCACGGTAGTTTCGGGCGCCATGTGCGCGCCCCTCGCGAGTTTTTAGAAGGTGTAGCAACCAGCGAATCCCTAGGAGGGACCGTTTCGATGGCGAAGCAAAAATACGAGCGGACGAAGCCGCACGTGAACGTGGGGACGATCGGCCACGTGGATCACGGGAAGACGACGCTGACGGCGGCGATCACGATGGTGTTGGCGCAGGGCAACCCGAAGATCGCGGTTCGCGACTACGGTTCGATCGAC
>DASTKG010000043.1:0-15759 GCA_035716005.1 Candidatus Eiseniibacteriota bacterium | reverse complement strand
CCCCACTCTGCGTGGGGGCGAGACACGAGTGAACCCTGCCGGCTCTACGGAGCCCAAGCGCCGGCAGGGTTCACTCGTGTCTCGCCCAGCACCACCGCGGAACACGACGGAGTAGGTAGGAGCGTCTTGGTGGGGGCCCGCTACCCCACACTCCACATGAGTAGGGTGGGAGAGGGAATTGAAGGGTGCGGGCGATTGGTGTGCCGCACTGAGCCCGCACCCTTCAATTCCCTCTCCCGCCCCATGCACGGGGGGGGATGGACTGCGAGGAGAGCGACGAGAGGCCGCGAGTTCTACCGAGCGACGACCGGCCGCGACTTCGCCCCCACCAACTTCGCGACGTACGCCCGCCCCGCGTCGCTATAGGGGGCGCCCACCACCACGTCGGCGTAACCGTCCCCGTCCACGTCGCCGGCGCCCGCGGCAGCGAACCCGAGATTGTCGAGCGTCTGATCGCCGGTGATGAGCCAGTCGGCCACCGGATCGGGGGTCGCCCCGCCGAGATAGACGTAGGCGCGTCCGGCCGCCGACCCGCCTGCGTCGTTGCCGTACGCTCCCACCACGACGTCGCCGAAGCCGTCCCCGTTCACGTCGCCCGCCGAGCCGACGGCGTATCCGAAGGCGTCTCCGGACGCTTCGCCCGTGAAGACGGCGTTGGGAGAGTCCGAGACGCTCTTGCCGCCGTTGAAGACGTAGGCGCGCCCGGCGTCCTTGCCGCCCGCGCCGTTGTGATACGCGCCGACGACGAGGTCGGCGAATCCGTCCTTGTTCAGGTCGCCCGCGCCGGATACGCAGAATCCGAAGGCGTCGCCCGGCGCAGCGCCGGTGAAGACGACGCTCGCCCGATCGGGCAGGCGGGCCGTGCCTCCGAAGTAGAGGTAGGCTCGGCCCGCGTCGATGCCGCCGGCGTCGTTCTGATAGGCGCCCACCACGAAGTCGTCGAAGCCGTCGGCGTTCACGTCGCCGGCTCCCGCGACGGAGATCCCGAAGCGGTCGCCCGCCGACTCGCCGTTCAGGACGGCGTCGGCGACCGCGTCGGGCTTGCTCCCGCCGTAGTAGAGGTAGGCGCGTCCCGCGCCGGCGCCGCGCGCGCTGTTCTCGTAGGCGCCGATCACCACGTCGGAGTAACCGTCGTGATTGACGTCTCCCGCCTCGGCCACCGAGTAGCCGAAGGCGTCGCCCGCCGCTTCGCCCGAGTAGACGATGTCCGCCTTCGCGTCCATGGCGGGGCCGCCGAAGAAGACGTAGGCGCGGCCCGCGTTGGCGCCCTGCGCGTCGTTCTCGTAGGCGCCGACGACGACGTCGTCGAACCCGTCGCGGTTCACGTCGCCCGCCGACGCGACGCTCACGCCGAAGGCGTCGCCCGCCGCTTCGCCAGACAAGGTGACGTCGGGGCGCTCGTCGGCGCGCGGCCCGCCGAAATAGATGTAGGCCCGGCCCGCGGGATTCGACGCGGTGCCGCTCTGATAGGCTCCCACGATGACGTCGGCATAGCTGTCGCCGTTCACGTCGCCCGCCGACGCGACCGAGCATCCGAACGTCTCGCCCGGGACGGTTCCCATCAGCGTGGCGGTGCCGCGGCCCGTGGCGGCCCGCGCCGGCGACGCCATCGCGAGGGCGAAGGCCGCCAGCGCGAGCGCGAGCAGGGCGGCGATCCAGACGCCCGAGGCTTCGCGGACCCCGAGGCTCCGCGGTTCCCGAAATCGCTTCGTGATACCGCTCGTGTTCACGTGCGTCTCCCTACGCGTGGCGATTCTGGCGGAAGACGTGGAGCTGGCAGGGAACCGGTCCCATCGCCACGTCCACGACCGCCCGCTCAACCCCGTCGCCGTGACCCACGGCGCCGGACACGAACATCGGAAGCCCCAGCCGCAGCGACCCATCGCGAGCCGTCATGCGCGACTTCACCTTTCCGGCCAGGATGTTCAGGATCTCGCTCATGCCGTCGACGACGTCGCGCTCCTCGACGGCGCCCTGGCCGCGGACACCCAGGAACGCTCGCGCCAGCGCATGGGCGCCCTCGACCGAGGTCGCGAGGCCGAGATGCATCGAGACCTTGGAGCCGAGGATGGCGACGTAGACGGCGGGCCTGGGCGCGCCCGGAGCCGATGCCGCCGGGGCCGGGGTGCTCGAGTCGAAGCGGAGATGGTGCGCGGCGTAGTCGGCCGCCACGTGGGTGAGGCAGTCGAGCCACTCCTGGAGTTCGATCGTCGTCGTGCTCATACCGGCTGGGTCCCCATGTCCGGCGCGGCATCCCCACGAGCGCCGCGAATCCGGTAGCAAACGGCCTTTCCGATGCGCACCGGTTCGAAGGTGCGGTCAAGGGCCAGGGAAGTCTCTCCGCCCCCGAGGATCAGGTACCCGTCGGGCCGAAGCGACTTCAAGACACTCTGCAAGATCGACCGGCGCGTCTCGTTACTGAAGTAGATCAGCACGTTCCGCATGAGAATCACGTCGAGGAGCGGGAGGTTCCTCCAGGGCTCGATGAGATTCATGTGGCTGAATTGGACCATCCGCCGGACCCGCTCCTTCACCCGCCAATCCTCGCCGTCGCGCTCGAAGTACTTCACGAGGAAGCTCGCGGGGAGCCCGCGGTTCACCTCGATCTGGCGATAGGATCCCGCGCGGGCCCTCCGCAGCATCGTCTCCGAGACGTCGGTCGCCAGGAGATCCACCCTCCAGTCCTGGAGCAGCGGCATGTGCTCCAGGAGGAGCATGGCGACGGAATAGGCCTCCTGCCCGCTGGCCGAGGCGGCGCACCAGAGGTTCAGGCACCGCGTCCCGGCGCGCCGCGCCATCATCTCCGGGAGGATCGTGGTCCGAAGCGCCTCGAAGGGGTAGTGATCCCGAAAGAACGACGTCTCGCCGTTCAGCATCGCCTCGATGGCCCGGCGATGGAGCCCTCCGGGGACCTCGTCCTGCTGAAGCGACTCGAGGAGCGACGAGACGGAGCTGAAGCCCTCCGACTGCATGAGCGCGTGGAGGCGCGCCGCCACCAGGTACTCCTTTCCCGCGTCGAGGACGATGCCGGTCCGCTCCGCGAGGAGACGCTGGAGATAGGCGTAGCCGCCCGGGTCGAGACTCACCGGCGAGGGCGAAATGTCGATGGGGTCCAAGGGACTCGGAGTCACCGGGCTCCTAGACCACCGACGCGCGGCGCCGCCCCAAGGCGGTCACGTGCTTGAGGATCTCGCCCGCCATTTCCGGAAGCGGCACGATCCGCTGCGCGAGTCCCGCTCGCGCCACCGCGCCGGGCATTCCCCAGACCACGCTCGTCGCTTCGTCCTGAACCAGGATGCGGCCCTGGCGCTCGTGAATCCGGCGGGCGCCCAGGAGGCCGTCCTGTCCCATCCCCGTCAGGAGCACGCCGAGCGCGCTCGGTCCGTAGACCTCCGCCACGGAGCGGAAGAGAGGGTCGACCGACGGACGGCACGAGTTCTCCGGAGGATCGCCCGTCAGACGGATCCGGACGTCGGTCCCGTCGCGCACGACCGTCATGTGCCAGTTTCCGGGCGCGATCCAGACCGTTCCCGGCTCGAGGAGCGCGCCGTCCACTCCCTCGGCGCAGCGAAGGACGGAGCGGGAGGCGAGCCGTTCGGCCAGCGAGCGGGTGAAGAGCGGCGGCATGTGCTGCACCACCAGGATCGGAAGCGGGAAATCGGCCGGAAGCGCCTCGATCACCGTCGAGAGGGCGCGCGGGCCTCCGGTGGAGGCGCCGATCGCCAGGACGTCGGCGCGGGCGATGGAGGGCTGCTGCGTCGTCGCGCCTTGAACCGCGGGCGCCGCGCCCGGCGCGTCGGCCGAGGCGGGAGCGGCCGCGGCGGGAGCGGCGACGCCCGATCCGTCCGTCGCGCCTTCGCAGAGCCCTTTGATCTTGGGAATCAGCTCGTTCTGAACGCACTTCGTCGCCGCCGCGAGATTGTCGGCGGTCACCTTCGTCGCGTAGTCGTCCGCGCCCTGCCAGAGGGCGTCGAGGGAGACCTTCGCCCCCTGCCGAGTGTACGAGGAGAAGAAGATCACCTTCGGCCCGCCGACCAGCTTTCGGATCTCCCTCAGCGTTTCCAACCCGTCCATCTCCGGCATCTCGTAGTCGAGGATGACGAGGTCGGGCTTCACGACGGGGATCTTCTCCAGCGCCTCACGCCCGTTCGCCGCGGCGCCCACGACTTCGATCGCCGGGTCGGCCCCGAGGGCGTTCGTGACGAGTCGCCGGACCATGGAGACGTCGTCCACGACCATCACGCGAATTCGTCGAACCGGATTTCCCATCAGAGCGTCCGCCCGCTCGGATCGAGCCCGAGGAGGATGAGCTTCTCGAGAAGGGAGTCGCGGTCGAACGGCTTCATGAGGTATTCGTTCGCCCCCGCCTCGAGCGCCACGGAGACCTGCGACATCTCGCTCTCCGTGGTGACCATCATCACCCGCATGTTCCTGTAATTCGGCTCGGACCGGATGAGCGTCAGCACCTCGCGTCCATCCATCTCCGGCATGTTCCAGTCGAGAAGGACGAGCTCGAACGGCCCCTCTTCGTGAAGCGCCCGCAGCGCCTCCACGCCGCCGGGGGCCTCCGCGACCTGGAATCCGAGCTCGCGGAGCTGCTTCGAGAGAATCGCTCGCATCGAGCGCGAGTCGTCGACGACCAAAGCCTTCATCATCTGCCTCCCATTCGCTTCGGCCCGCGCGGGCCACGCCGATTCATCCGCTCGAGATAGGTCATCGCTCACCCCGCGTTCGCGAGGGGGGGCGCGTCGTCGGCGCGGCGTCCCTCGCCGCGCGCCGCGCGCGCCCGCGAGGCCGCCCGCGCCGCTTCCATGGCCACCACCGTCGCCGGCGCCGCCGTGGCCGCCTTGGCGGTCCGCTCTTCCTGCGCCGTGTCGCCGGACTCGTCGTCCGACGTGTACCGGAAGCGCTGGGTCAGACCGCGGAGTTCCGCGGCCAGCCGCGCCAGCTCCTCGGCCGCCTTCTGCGTGTTCTCGCTGCTACCGGCCGTGTCGCGGGCGATCTCGGCCACCTTCACGATGCCGGCGCTGATCTCGTTGCTCCCCCGCGCCGCCTCGGTCAGGTTCCGCCCGATCTCGCCCGACGTCGCGAGCTGCTGCTCCAGGGCGGTGGCGATCGAGTTCGAGATGTCCTTGATCTGCTGAATCGTCTCGCTGATCTTCCCGATCGCCTGAATGGCGTCGGTGGTGTCGGCCTGAATCGCCTCGATCTTCCGGCTGATGTCCTTCGTGGCGGCGGCCGTCTCGTTCGCCAGCTCCTTCACCTCGTTGGCGACGACCGCGAAGCCCTTGCCGGCCTCCCCGGCGCGCGCCGCCTCGATCGTGGCGTTCAGGGCGAGAAGGTTCGTCTGCTGGGCGATGGTGTTGATCACCTGCACGACCTTGCCGATCTCGCCGCTGCTCGCGCCGAGCTTGTTCACCGCGGCGTTCGTGATGTCCGCCTCGCCGGCGGCGACCGTCGCGACGCGGGCCGCCTCGCTCGTGTTCTTCGAGATCTCCTGGATGCTCGCGATCATCTCCTCCACCGAGACGGAGACGCTCTCGACGCTGTGGCTGATCTGCTCCGATCCGGACGAGACCATGCTCGCCTGGCGGGACGTCTCTTCGGCGCTCCCGATCATCTGCGTCGACACGGAGGAGAGCTCCTCCGAGGCGGTCGCCAGGGTCACGGCCCGGTCGCTGATGTGGGAGAGGACGCCGCGGAGGGAGTCGATCATCTGATTGGTCGAGACCGCCAGCTGGCCCAGCTCGTCGCGCCCCTCGTAGGGAACCCGGGAGGTGAGGTCTCCGCCCGCGGTCCGCTCGGCCACGCGGCGCATCTGCTCGATGGCGCGGACGATGCGGCGCGAGAGGTAGAGGCCGATGGTCAGGGTGATCGCGGCGAGCCCCAGCCCGAGGAGAGGAACGAGCGCCGATCGCTGTCTCGTGATGGTGAGGGCCGCGTCCTCCTCCTCGGAGGTCTGCCGCGTGGCGAGCTGCACCACCTCGAGCACGACCTTCATGTGCTGCTCGTAGAGCGGCTTCAGCTCGCCGTCCGCGATCTGCCGGGCGGCTTCCTGGTCGCCGCGGCGCACGGCCGGGATGAAGGACTCGTCCACCAGGCGGAGGAACTCCGAGGCGGGCGGGTAGGCCTTGTCGTGCAGGGTCGACTTGAGCTGGCCGGGCGGGAGCATCTTCTCCCAGTACTGATGGCGCGCCTCGAACTGCGTGCGGAGGTCCTGCGAGTCGCGGATCAGCTCGTCCAGCCGCCGGCGATCGGTCTCGCCGAGCATCTGGTGGACGGCCAGGTACGACTCGATGAGCGTGACCGGCTGCGGCACCAGGTCCGCCACGAGATCCTTCCCCTGGATGATCCGGAGATAGCGCGGGCCGTTGATCTTCAGTTCGTTCAGCGTGGCGAAGGCCACGACGCCGAAGAGTACGAACCCCGCCAGCGCGAGGATCGCGCTTCCGAGGAGCTGGCGCCGAATGGAGAGCATCATGTCCGTCGACTCCTTCCGTGGCGACCGGCCTTGCCGGGCCCGTCGTGCCTAGGCGTACGCCGTTCTCAGTACTTTTCCGAGGTCCAGCTCGAGCAGCAGCCGGTCTTGAAGTGGGAACACTCCGTGAATCAGGTCCCGCGCCACGCCGCCCACCGTCTCCGGCGTCCGCTCGAACGTCGAATCGTCCACGCGAATCACGTCGCCGATCTCGTCGACGAGGAGGCTCGCCGCGGCGTCCTCCCGCCCTCGCACCACGATGGTCGCGGTGTCGAGACCGTTGGCCGAAGGGAGCGAGAGGCAGCGGCGAAGATCGACGGCGGGAACGATGTGGCCGCGAAGATTCATGATCCCGCGCACCGCGGGCGACGCGAGCGGCAGGCGCGTGATCTCCTGATGGCGCAGGACTTCCTGAACGACGGCGATGTCGAGGCCGAGGAGGTGTTCCGCCACGCGGAACGTGCAGAGGAGGCGTTCATCGGCCATCGTTCAACCCTCCGTTCCGGTCCGCGCCAGCGCGAGGTCGCGCCCCACGGGCGAGGCGCCCAGAAGCGCCTCCAGATCCAGCAGCTCCGTCACCGACCCGCGCACCACCACCGCGCCTCCGAAGCCGGGGCGCTCCCGGCGGGAGCCGGCCGCGATCCTCGCCTCCACGATCTCCACGATGGAATCGACCACGAGTCCGATCCCGCGCCCCTCGCGCTCGTGCACCACGACGGGAAGCGTGTCGGACGCGCCGATCCATTCGGCGTCGGCCGCCTGAGGCGCGTCGCCGAGATCGAGGATCGCGCCGAGCGAGACGAGCGGAAGGATTCCGCCGCGGTACTGCACCACCGCGCGGTCGCCGATCCGCTCCACCTTCCGGGCGGGAATCTCCTCGAGGCGCGCGATCTGCTCCTGCGGGATCGCCACCGTCCAGCGTGCGCCCGCGCGGCAGAGGACCAGCGTGCGGGGCGCGAAGAGATGCGCCGCGGCGGGAGCGTCGTCCTTGGCCGTGATCTGGGCGATGGCGCCCGGACGCACCGACATTCCCTCGTGACGGGCCAGGCCCGGGATGTCGAGAATCAACGCCACGGCGCCGTCGCCCAGGATCGTCGCGCCGGCGAAGACGGCGATCTGCCGGAGCGGCTCCCCGAGCGGCTTCACCACGATCTCCTGCGACGCCTCGATGGAATCGACGACGAGCCCGAACGTGACGCCGTCCGCGTGGACGACGGCGATCGACGTCGAGCCGTCCGGACCGCCGGCGAGCTCACCGTCCGGCGCCGGCACCTTCAGGACCGAACGCAGGTCGAGGAGCGCGAGGAGCCCGTCGCGATAACGAAGCACCGGCGCGTCGAACGCGGTCGGGAGATTCGTCTCCGCCTCCAGCGTCTCCACTCGGATCAGCTCGACGAGGTTCACCTGGGGAATGGCGTAGCGCTCGCCTCCCGCCGTCACGATCAGGGCCGGCACGATGGCGAGCGTGAGCGGAATGCGGATGCGCATCGTGGAGCCCGCGCCCGGAGACGATTCGATGTCGATCGTGCCGCCGATTCGCTCCACGTTGGTCTTCACGACGTCCATGCCGACGCCGCGACCCGAGACGTTCGTCACCCGCTCCGCGGTGGAGAAGCCGGGGAGGAAGATCACGTTCGCCCACTCCCGGTCGGTCATGCGCGCGGCGCGCTCCGCCGGAACGAGATTCAGGCGAAGCGCCGTCTCGCGGACACGGGCGATCGGGATTCCGGCGCCGTCGTCGGTCACCTCGATGTGGACCTTGCCCCCCTCGTGGAACGCGCGGATCAGGAGGAGTCCCTCCTCGGGCTTCCCGCGCGACACCCGATCGTCGGGGCTCTCGATGCCGTGATCGATGGCGTTGCGAACCAGATGCGTCAGCGGATCGCGGATCGCGTCGAGGATGGTGCGATCGAGTTCCGTCTCGCTCCCCTCCAGCTCGAGGCGAACCCGCTTGCCGCACGCCCCCGCGACGTCGCGCACCAGTCGCGGGAGCTTGTTGCAGAGGGAGCCGATCGGCTGCATGCGGGTCTTCATGATCCGCTCTTGCAGCTCGGTCGTGACGTGATTGAGGCGCTGCGCCGTCGCGGGCAGCTCGTCGAGGTCGGCGGAGGCGACTTCGAGGATCAGCTGATTGCGCGCCAGCACCAGTTCGCCCACCAGGTTCATCAGGCGGTCGAGGAGGTGGACGTCGACACGGACGCTCGAGTCGGCGACCGCTTGCGCCGCCGCCTCGCTTCGGGCCAGGAGCGCGTCGACGATGTCGCGCGGCTGAAGCGCGCCGTGCTCGACCAGGATCTCGCCGAGCCTCCGAGGATCGCCCAGCCGCTGCTGCTCCGCGGCGCGCGCGACCGCGGCGGGGTCGAGGCGGCCGTTCGCGATCAGCGGCGCGAAGAGGCCGCCGTCGGGAGGAGGCTGGAGCGTGGCGCGATCGGTCGCCGGCGTGTTCGAGTCGGGCGTGGACGGCGTCGCGGCGGGGGCGGCGAGTGGCGCTTCGGCCGGCGGTGGCGCGGGCGTCGCCGCGGCCGCCTCGGTCGCCGCGGCCGCCTCGGTCCCCTTCGGCTCGTCGGCGTCGAGCCGCCGAAGCCGCTCGATGAGCTGAGGGAAGCCGTCGTCCCCCTCGGACTGGGTCGCGTCGATGCGGCCGAGAACGGCCCGCAGCGCGTCGACCAGCGCGAGGAGCGCGTTGGCGATGTCCGGCGTCAGCGTCTTCTCGCCGCTCCGCAGCCGGCCGAGGAGGTTCTCGCCGGCGTGCGTGATCGCGGCGAGCTTCGTGAAACCGAAGAATCCGCACGTTCCCTTGATCGAATGGACGGCGCGAAAGAGCGTGGCGATTCGCTTCGAATCGCCGGGCTCACGTTCGAGCGCGACGAGCTCCCGCTCGATCTGCTCGACGTTCTCCAGGCTCTCGGCCAGGAATTCGCGAAGAATGCCCTCGTCCATCGATCCCATGTCGGCTCTCTAAGGTGGCGCGCCCGCACGGCGCGGAGATTCCGGTTCGTGTCATGAATCGGCCGGGGCGCGGCTCATCTTGACCAAATCGTTGCCGGAGCAGGGGGATGCGGGGCCCCGCCGGGAGGGGGCGGACGGCGGCGTCAGTGCTTCAGCCGCCCGAGCCAGGTCCAGGCCTGGTCGCGCTCGGGACCGGGAGGGGCATATAGGAGGTAGGCCCTTGCGGCGGTCACGGCCGCCTCGCGCCTCGAGGCCGTGGGGGACTCGGCCCAGGCCTGGAACCGCGCCTGCGCGATTTCCCGTCTCGCCATGGCCAGCTCCTCCGGAGAGGACCCGATCGCCGGCATCGCCCGTTCCCAGGCCGAGGCCGCGTCGTCGAACGCGGCCGGGTCCTTCGACTTCGCGGCGCGGAGACTCGCGCTCTTCGCTTCCTGAATCAGACGCGCCGGCGAGGCCGTCGTTCGTGCCGGCGGCGCCGTGGTCGCGGGAGGAGGATCCGCGTCGCGATCGTCGGGAGAGACGACCGTCTCCGTGATGATGGTCCGCACCGGAACGATATTTTGAGCGGGGCGCTCCACCAGCCGCTCGGGCGTAGGCGCCGTCGGCTTCGGCGTGACCGCGGCCTCCTGCCGCCCCGGAACCATGATCCTGAGCGACCCCTCGGAACTCCGATCCGCCCGCGCCGTCGCCTTCGGCTTGGCGGGCTTCTCATGCGGCTTCTCGGGCGCAGCCGCGGGCGCGGGCGCGGGCGTGGGCGCGAGCGTGGGCTCGGGTTCGGGCGCGCGGTCGAGCGCGACTTCGGGAACGGGCTGCGATGCCGCCTCGGGCGGAGCGTGGGTGTCGGCCGGCGTCGGCGTCGCCACCGGCGGCATCGGCTCCGGCGTCGGCTCGTTCGTCGCGACCGCGGGGGGCGCGGAAACGTCCAATGGAGCCGATTCGACGGGCGCGCCCGCCCGATCGGCATCGGGGCGGGGGACCGCGCGCGGCGCACCATCGCCGCGATGGAGCCCGACCCACGCCGCGCTCATGACGATGACGCAGAGCACCGCGGCCGCGATCCACGCGATCGCCGCGCCCGGCGCTCTTCGTTTCTTGTCCTCCACGCGTCGGCCATAGAGGATCGGGCGCGTCTCCGAGTTGGGCGCCGGAGGTCGAGCGGGCGCCGCCGGCGCGGGTTCCGGTCGCGACACGATGGCCGGCCGCGGCGCGGGCGCCGGCGGGGGCTCCGGCTTCGGCGCCGGCTTCGGCTCGGATGTCACTGCCGGCTTCGCCTCAGGTTTAGGCGTCGGCTTCGGCTCGGGCTTCGGCGCCGGCCGCAACTCGGGCTTCGGCCGCGGGGTCACGGCCGTTCGATCCGCCGCCTTCGTCTTCTTCGCCTCGCTTCGCTTCGCCGTGGGCGCCGACTTGCCGCCCGTGGTCGCCTTCGCGATCGACTCGCTCAGCTCGACGAAGAACGCATCGCCCGGCTCGTCGACGAGGATGCGCACCATGACCTCTTCCTGGGCCTCGATCCGCGCGAAGCGAAGCGTGCACGCGTCGCACTCGGAGAGGTGCCGTCGGATGAGCTCGGTCGACGCTTCGGTCAATTCGCCGTCGAGGAACGCCGAGAGCTGCTGGAGGGTGAGGTGAATCACGGCTTGGCTTCGCCTCCCTCGGCCCGCTCTTCGTTCTTCGCGAGAAGGAAGCCGCGCGCCGTGGAGAGTCGCGTGAGCGTCACGCCGACCGGCTGATCGAGCCACTCGGCGATCGCGCCGTAGCGGAGTCCTTCGACCACGCGAAGGGCCAGCGCCATCTGTTCGTCCGGACGAAGCGAGCGAAACGCGTCGAGAATCCGATATTCGTTCGCCGCGTCGTCGCGCTCCTCCTGCGTCGCGACCGGGCTCAAGTCCGCCGCCGCGGTCGGTTCGCCGGCGCGGCGGCGGGCCTGCGCCACGGAGAGATTCCGCGCCATGCGAAGGAGCCAGGGGAAGAAGCGCTTTCCCTCGGGGAAGGCGTGGATTCCGGCCCAGGCGCGCGCGAACGACTCCCGCGTGATTTCCGCGGCGTCGTCGCGTCTTCGCGCGAGGGCGAACGCGAGCCGATAGAGAGGACGGTGGTAGTGATCGACGAGCGCGAGAAACGCGTGCCGATTCCCCTGCTTCGCCGCGCGCACGAGCCCCGCCTCTTCCTCTTCGTCCAGCCAGGGCGTGCGCGACCTTGCCTCGTTCACGGTCTCCTCCCGGGGCAGCCCACGTCCGGCTCCGGGCGGCAACGACCGCGCGGAGGAGTGGGCCTCACGGCGGTTATCGGCGGGGGTGGTCGCTTTCTGTGCCTCGGGCCCGCGATTTGGGGATCGCGGTCACCGGTTCTGCGCCGGGTGCCGCGGGGAGACGACCCGTCGCCAGGTGGCGATTGCCCTTAATTGAATATCAAATATACGCTTACGGGCAAATTGGGGCCAAACTGCGCGCCCGGCGCGGCCGGCGGTGGACGATGGGGCGAGCCGCGGAGCTTCAGCGGGATCCCGTGCAGCGCTTTAAGGTATTGCGAATAAATCAATTCTACATCTCTTACGCCGGCCGCGGCGTCCGGCACGCCCCCTGCGATAGCCCTCCCACGTCCGCGGGTATCGCGGAATTGGTTGGTAGACAAGGAATTGGCGGGGCGTCCTCTGTTTGGGGGAGAGCACTGCGGAGTCGGGGCCGCGGTGTGGTGAAGCCGAGGAGGCGAAGAGGCGTCCCGCCATCAACTTAGGGGCCTGCGCGGTCCCCTTCCCAGGGCGCCTTCGAGCGCCGGGGCCGGGGATCGGCGCGGCCCCTTTCGTTTCTCCTTATATAGCAGAGCCCTGCCCGCCGATCGCCGGGGGCGCGGCGGGCCTAAATCCGGTTGACCCTTCCGGCGCCCCTCCGGTACATTTCCGGGCTCGTGGTCGTCGCCTCGATTCGATGCGCCCTTTCGCAACGTGTTCGCGAGAACGCGCTTCGCGCGAGCGGCGCGGGAGGCCCAGCGTGACCGAGAAGGAACCGAACAAGGTCAACGCCTGGCGCCAAATCGGAATCCTGTCGGCGGTCCCGTTCATCCTCGCTCTGGCACCAATTGTCGGGTACTTCCTCGGGAAATATCTCGATAAGAAGTTCCGAACGGATCCCTGGCTGACGTTCGTCATGCTCGGGCTCGGCTTCGTGGCCGGAGTGCGCGAAACGATCAAGCTCGTGCAGCTGGCACAGCGGGAGGATTAGGTCCTGCTTCGCTCCAACGACAGATCGCCGAATCTACTGACGCGCTCGCTCGGCGCTTCGTGGCTCATGGCCGCGTCGCTCGTCGCGCTTTGGCTTCCGTCCGATCCGAACGCCGCCCTCTCCGTGGCCGCGGGGCAGATCGTGACGGCCGTGAACTTCTTCTTCCTTTCCGGGCTTGTGAAACTCTTCACACGGTCGTGGCTCGCCGACGATCGCGCCGCTCGCGACTCGATGCGCGCGCGCGCGTTCTTCCTCGGCGCCGCGAAGCTCACCGTCGTCTATGGCGGCGTCTTCGCGCTCTCGCGGTGGCGCGGCCTTCAGTTCCTTCCGCTCGTCCTCGGTCTCTCGCTTCCGCTCATCGCCATCGTCCTCAAATCGATCATGCTGGCTCTCGGCCTCGGCGCCGGCGCCGGCGAAATGAACACGCGGCGGGCAACGTCAACGGCCTCTCCCTCCGGGAGCCAGGCCAAGCTCGCCGCGCTTCTCCTGCTCGCCGGACTCCTCGCGCTCCCGGTTCTCGCCATGGCCCAGGCGCCCGATCACGGCTCCGCGCCGGCGGCGACGCAGAGCGCCGAGCCCGCGCCGGGCGATGCCGCCCACACCGAAGCGTCGCACGCGGGCGAAGCCGCCCACACGGAGGAGTCGCACGCGGCCGAGGGAGCGGCGGCGGAAGGGCACGGCGGGGGAGAGCACAAGGAGGGCGGCGAGGCGCATCTTCCGAACTGGGTGACGATGGCCAACGATTACTTCCCGGACAATCCCGTCGTCCGCTGGATGCACGAGAACGAGTACCTCGTCTTCGCCTGGCTCGCCGGCGCGGTCTTCCTCGTCCTCACGATGGTCGGCATGAAGCGGGACGCGAAGGTGCCGGGCCACCTCCAGAACGCGATCGAGTGGATCGTGGAGAGCATGGAGGACGTCTGCGGCGGCATGCTCGGCAAACACCTGCCGAAGTACTTCCCCTTCATCATGTCGATCTTCTTCTACATCCTCATGATGAACCTGATCGGCATCGTCCCCGGCTTCAAGTCGTCCACCTCGACCATCGACGTCACGCTCGCGCTCGCGCTCGTGACCTTCGTCTACGTGCAGATCTCGGGGCTCATCAACCTCGGCCCGCTCGGCTACCTCGACCACCTCGCCGGCTCGCCGCGCGACATCGTCGGCTTCGCCATGCTCCCGGTGATGATCCCGGTTCACCTCCTGGGCGAGATGGTGAAGCCGGTCAGCCTCTCCTGCCGTCTCTTCGGCAACATCTTCGGCGAGGACACGCTCATCGTGGTCTTCGTCGGAGTCGCGGCGCTCTGCCTGAAGGCGAGCCTCCTGGCGCTCGCGGTCCCGCCGATGGCGGGGATCACCGCGCTCTTCATGCTGCTCCAGACGCTCACCGCCATCGTGCAGGCGCTCATCTTCTCGCTCCTGACGACCGTCTACCTCTACATGATGATTCCGCACGAATCGCATGCGCACGAAGAGGGCGGTCACGCTCACTGATGATGAATAACCCGTTCCCACACGCGTCACGTCTCAAGGAGGTGAACCAATGAATTTCGCCGCTACTCTCGGTCTCGCGCTTCCGATCGGCATCGGTCTCGCCGCCATCGGCTCGGGCATCGGCCTCGGTTTCATGGGCCGCGGCGCCATGGAGGCCATGGGCCGCCAGCCTGAAGTGCTCCCGAAGATTCAGGTCGCGATGATCATCGGCTTCGGCTTCATCGAAGCCCTCACGATCTACGCGTTCGTCACCATGTTCATTCTTTCGGGCAAGATTCAGTAAGGCGACGGAGGTCGCGTCCGGCCCGCGAGGCCGGACGCCCCCGGCAGCCCGAGGCCACGACATGAATCTCATTCACTGGAATCAGCTTCTCGCTCACGCGATCTCGTTCCTCGTCTTCTTCTTCCTCGTGCGGGGCGCCTTCATGGCGATCATCTACCCGCCGATGAAGGAGCGCCGCGATCGCATCAAGGCCGAGTACGAGCGCATCGAGCAGGAGAAGACGGCCGTCGCGGACCTGAAGCAGCAGTACGAAGGCCACCTGAAGAAGATCGAAGCCGAGAGCCGCGAACGGATCCAGGCGGCGGTGGCCGAGGGCCAGCGCGTCGGGACCGAAATGCGCGACCTGGCGCGGAAGGAGGCCCAGGAGACGCTGACCCGGGCCCGGGAGGAAATCGCCCTCGAACGCGACAAGGCCCGCGTCACGCTGCGCGACGACGTGATCAAGCTGGCGATGGACATCGCCGGCAAGGTCGTGCACGAGGAGCTGAGCCCCGAGCGCCACAAGAAGCTCGTCGACAGGTTCCTCTCCGAAGTGGAGACGACTCGGTGATCTCGGTCGGCCTCTCGCGCCGCTACGCGCGCGCCCTTCTTTCGCTCTCGCAGCGGCGGGGCGATCTCGACCGCACGAACGAGGAGCTCTCCGGAGTGGCGGCGCTCTTCGCCCGCGACGTCCGCGTTCGCCGTTTCTTCGAGACGCCGAACGTCGCGCGCGCGGAGAAGCTGGCCTTCCTGGACCGCGAGTGGCGCCCCAAGGTGGGCCCGACGCTCTACGGGCTCCTCATGGTGCTCCTGCGGCGCCGGCGGCTCGACCATCTCGTCAGCATCGCCGAGGAATTCCACAAGATGTCGGAGCGGGCGCAGGGCATCGTGCGCGCCACGGTGCGGAGCGCCGTTCCCTTCGACGACGCCCAGGCGGCGCGTCTCGCGGCCGCGCTCGGCACCCGTTCGGGCCTTCGCGTTTTGCTCACGCGCGAGACCGACCCCGCCGTCATCGGCGGCGCGGTCGTTTCCATGGACAACCAAGTCATCGACGGCACACTCGCCACGGAGTTCTGGCGCATCCGGCGTCAGCTTCTCCAGGCGCGCGTTCACGGTTAGGGGATCAGCATGGCCTTCAAGCCCGAGGAAGTCAGTTCGGTACTCGAGCAGGAACTCGAGAAATACGAGTCCCGGCTCAAGATGGAAAGCGTCGGCACGGTGCTCCAGACCGGCGACGGCATCGCGCGCGTCTGGGGTCTCGACGACGCCATGGCGGGCGAGCTGGTGCTCTTCCCGGGCGACGTCACCGGGGTCGTCCTGAACCTGGAAGAGGACAACGTCGGCGTCGCGCTCTTCGG
>DASTKG010000042.1:0-5895 GCA_035716005.1 Candidatus Eiseniibacteriota bacterium | reverse complement strand
TCCGGCGACGCGCCGGGGCGCTACGGCAACGCCGACGTGAAGGGCGTTCTCCTCCCGATGGCGGGGTTCCAATCGGGGCGCGGGCTCGCGGGCGGACTCCGCTTCCGCTTCGACACCGACGGCGCGAACGTGCCGAACTTCAACGGCCGCGAATGGCGCGACGGCCTGACGGGCGACGCGCGGAACGCCTACGTCCTCCTTCAGCTCGGCGCGGCCGACGTGATCCTGGGTCGCGACGATCTTCGCTGGGGCGCGTCGGAGAACGGCACCCTTCTTCTCTCCGCGAACGCGCCCGCGTTCGACCAGGCCGGCATCCGCGCCAAATTCGGGCCGGTGACGGCTTCGTCGTTCTTCGGCGATCTCGACGACATGAAGCTCGAGGCGCCGGTGGCGCAGGCCCCCGGCGACACGCTCCCCGCGGGCACGGTGGTGCGGCGCCACATCGCCGGACATCGCATCCGCTGGCAGGTGAACCGCTACCTCTCGCTCGGCGTGGCCGAAGTCGTGGTCTACGGTGGCGAGAATCGGGCACCGGAAGCCGCGTACATGATCCCGGTGAACATCTACTACGCGGCGCAGTGGAACACGGGGAAGAACGACAACCTGCTCGGAGGGCTCACGCTCGGCCTGCGGCCGAACAAGGATCTCGAGATCTACGGCGAACTCCTGGTGGACGACTTCCAGATCGACAACGCCGCGCCGGCGGACAAGGAGCCGTTCGAGGGGGGCTACCTCATCGGGCAGCGCCTCTACAATCCGCTCGGCCTCGACGGGTCGCTCCTCCGCGTGGAATGGGCGCGCGTGGAGCCCTACACGTTCAATCAGGTCCTGCCGTGGAACCGCTATCTCTACAAGGACGAGATCATCGGATTCCCGCTCGGCCCCGACGCGCAGGCCTTCGACTTCGAGTTCCGCTACTGGATGTCGGACCAGCTCACGTGGACGCTTCGCTACCGCCACGAGGAGCGGGGCGAGACGCGCGTCACCGATCCCTGGCCGGTGCCGGTCGACGGGCCGACGGAGGAAAACCCGTTCCCCGAGAACGATCACGTTCCGACCGGCGTCGTGGAAACGCGCACCCGCACCGGGATGGAGTTCTGGGTGCATCCCCGCACGGGGCTCGATTTGCGGCTGAGCGGCGGATACCTCGACATCCAGAACGCGGAGAACGTCAGCGACGCCGACCGGAGCGAGTGGTACTTCGAGGGCCGCCTCGAGATCGCCTGGAGCCGCTGGCTCTCGCCGGGGGAATAGGCCCGGCGCGGCGCGAAGGATCGTCGGGCCTGTCAGGAATCGTCTCGGCTCCTGCCACGCTGTCAGCCGCTCCGGGACACGGAAGGAACTTCCTACGCCGCAATCCGAGACTGCGTAAGACCTTCTCGGCTCGCCCATGCACGTTCGCTTCCGGCACACCCCATGCACACTTCACGCCGAGGTTCGCGCGGCAGCACATCACCCGGTGGCGCAAACCCACTGACTCTCTCCCCAAGTCAACCGCCAGTCCCGTGGATGTGATCCCGCGCACCTGAAAGAGAGGTGTGACCGTGATCCCGATCCTCCCGAGGCGCGCGACGCTTGTCGCGCCGGCGCTCGTACTCTCCGTCATGCTCCTCGCCACTCCAGCCAAGACGCAGTATCTCTACCTCGACTCAAATGGCGACGGCGTCCATACCGCTGCCGACGTGCTCCATTCGACCGGCACCAACTTCGTGGAGGTGTGGATCCGAACGGACATGAATCGAGACGGATCGACCGCGAAATGCGATGCCCCGGACGAGCAGAACGTTCCGATGACGATCAATTCGTACGTGTACGTCCTCCGGGCCGTCGGCGGGACGGTTGCGTATAGCACCCCCATCAACCGGCGTCCCGAGATGTCGTGGCACTACATCCCGACGGAGCCGAACGAGACAGAACTAGCCGAGGCGTGCTTTGGAAGCACGATCAACCCCCCCGGGCTCTATCATCTTTCGAGCCTGACCATCACGGTGCTCTCGGGAACGCCGTCGATCGCTTTCGTTGCGACTCCGTATCTCTTGGCTTGGCCCACCTCGTTCGGAACCCAATGTAGCGGGATCGATTTCGACAACACGTACAAACTCGGTTCCGACTTCATGGATGCCGACGGCCTTTCGTACTCGGAGAGCACGCCGTCGAACTCGGCCCCCGTGCTCTCGCAGCCCCTCGACATGACGGTCGCGACAGGAGAGACGCTGCAACAACCACTCGCGGCCACCGACGTGGACGGGAACGAACTCCACTTCGAACTGATCGCTGGGCCGCCTTTCGTGTTCGTCTCCACGAATCAGACCGGATTCGGCTCCGCGGTGGGGCAAGTCTTCGTGCGCCCAGTCCGATCCGATGCCGGGACCGCCACGGTCACAATCGCGGCCTCCGACCAATTGTCGTCGGATGAAAAGACTTTTCTCATCACGGTGACCCCGGCAGCCGACCACCCTCCGCGCCTGTCGGCGCCATCCAGCATTCGAGTCGAGGCCGGCGCGATCGCGCGAGAACTACTCTATGCGTGGGACTCGGACGGCGACGGGGTGACCTTCCGGAAGGAGTCGGGCCCGGCATACGCCACTGTCGAGTCGCACTCCTCCGGGCGAGGCGCCGCGTATGGGCACCTTGTCGCGGCCCCCTCGGGGTGCGACATCGGACAGGCGACCGTGACAGTTGTCGCGGCCGATGGAACGGCCTCTGTCACGGCTTCGGTCGAGATCGAAGTCGTGGAGCCTCGGCCCGTTCCGGCGGCTCCGGTCACGACTCTTGATGTGGGGACGGAAACGATTGGCGTGGTGGCTGGAGACTGGAATGAAGATCACCGCCTCGACGCGGCGGGAGTGGACTGGGGAGACGGTTCGATCCGCGTGTTTCGCGGCGATGGAGAAGGAGGACTCGGCCCTCCGACGAGTTACACCTTCGGTGGCTTTCCCGAAGTCGTCGTCACCGGAGACTGGAATCTGGATGGGCACGCGGACCTGGCGACCTCGGCCCAGGGGGTGCCCCTGCAAATTCTCATGGGACGGGGCGACGGGACCTTCCAGGCCTTGCCGGCGTCGACCGGGACGTCCCCCAAGAAAGCCCTTGGGGTCGGCGATCTGAATCGCGACGGGAACCCCGATCTCGTGATTGCGGGGAACGGCTACGTGGTCGCACTTGGCCGCGGGGATGGCACCTTCGAGCTTTCTCCTATCCGTTCGCTGCCGGGGGCGACGGAATCGGTCGCGATCGGTGATTTCGACCGAGACGGATGGGTCGATCTCGTCGTAGCCGGTGAGACCGGGTCCCCTTCCGTGGCATTCCTGCGGGGCCGCGGCGACGGCACGTTCGCCCCTGCGGAGTTCAGCCCCGTGAGCTTTGGCCCGTTCTGGATCGGCGCGACCGATCTGGACCACGACGGAGCGCTCGACCTCGTCGTGGCGATCGGGGAGGAGCATGTCTGCACTCTTCTCGGAGACGGGGAGGGGCATTTCCGTTCGGGGACCACAGTCGGCGGAGTCCTCTACCCATGGGGGATGGGGGACATCCTCGATTGGAATGGCGACGGTATCGACGATGCCGCGATTCCGATCAACGGTGAAGGTGTCGGCTCCATCTTCCTCGGCTCGGGCGACGGCGGAATCGTGCGCACTGGTCTCGGGGTGCCGAATCCTCCAACCGTGAACCTGGGGGCGGCCGCGGGGGACTTCAACGGCGATGGCAGGACGGATCTCTTTTTCAGCGGTTTCTATGGCGAAGTATCTCTGGTGCTGAACGTCCGGCCGCCCAGGTCTGCTCCCATCGCCCGCACATTCCTGACGGGCGGCGCCAACGCTCTCCCGACGGTGCCTTCGGCGCGGCAGGTGTCGTTCTACATCGAGCCGATGGCCGGAGGGTTCGACGTTACAGGTCTCGACCTCGCCACGATCCGCCTCCGCTCGGAGGGAACCGGCTCGGTCGCCTCGATCGCGCCGTCCGCGGGGAAAGCGGCGGTCGTGGGTGACGTGGACGAGAACGGCGTGCAGGAAATCGCCGTGAGCTTCGCCTCCACGGAACTTTCGAAGCTCTTCGACGGAGTTCGTGGCCGCCGGGAGGTGCCCGTCTCGCTCGATGGATCCCTCTACACGGGCGGAACGATCTGCTCCCGCTTCACGCTCAACCTGGTCGGAACGGGGCCCCGCGACCTGACGGTCACGGTGGCGCCGAATCCGCTCAATCCGACCGCCGTGCTCTCGTTCGAGACGACGAAGCCGGGCGCCGTCCAGGTGCGGCTCTTCGACATCCAGGGGCGCTTGCTGCGCGTGCTCCTCGATACCCCGATGGCGGAGCCGAATCGCTTCGCGTTGCCCATCGATGGAATGGACGGTGGCGGACGCCGGCTCGCGACGGGGGTCTACTTCTACCGCGTGAACGCGGAGGGAGTGGAGCGCCGGGGACGGTTCATCGTGCTCAAGTAGCCGACTCCCGGCGGGAGCTGGCCTGGAGCCGCCAGCTCGCGACCGGGGAAATGACCTGAGACCTCGTCGACGACTGTTTACGCCTGACGCGCGAATGCATAGGAGACTCTCGAAGAGCGCTAGACTGACTCGGGGCAGAGCGTGCTAGCATTCCCTCGTGAGCCCAACGGTATTTCGCATGGGGAGATTCAGGTTCTTCTTCTTCTCGCGCGAGGAACGTCGACCGCACGTTCACATCGAAGGTCCATCGGGCGAAGCAAAGTTCTGGGTCGAACCCGAGGTCGAGCTCGCCTTCGCGTGGGGGTTCTCCGCGAGAATTGTCAGGAGATTGGAAGGAGTCGTGCATGAACGTCGGCGTGAGATCCGGCAGGCGTGGCAGGAGCACTTCGGCTCCTGAGGTAACGAACATCTCGAGAAATGGAATCTGGGTCTTGGTCGACGAGCGGGAATATTTCCTCTCGTTCGAGGAATTCCCGTGGTTCGAGAACGCTACCGTGAAGGAGATCCACGCGGTCACACGTCCTGCCAAGGGCCGCGTTCGCTGGCGGGCGTTGGATGTCGATCTCGCTCTCGACTCACTGGCTCGACCGGCGGACTTTCCGCTGGTCGCCCGGGACCGTCCGGTCCGTCGCGGCGCTAAGCGCTTCACGGGAGCCGTGTCGCCGGCGAAGAAATCTCGGCGCAAGTAGCTCCACCCTGCCCCAAATCGGCTCTTTCCCCGCGCCCCCCCCGAACGGTACCCTCCCACCCCAATGGACCCGACGACACCCCCCGACGAGACCCAGCCGCCTTCCTCCCATCCCTCCTCCTCGTCCGTTCACGGCCGCTTCGAGCCGGGGACGAAGCTCGGCACGCGCTATCGCGTGGTGGGGCTCCTGGGGCGCGGCGGCATGGGGGAGGTCTACCGGGCCGACGACCTCGAGCTGAACCAGTCGGTCGCGCTCAAGTTCCTCCCGGAGAAAGTGGCGCGGAGCGCCGCCGACCTCGCGCGCCTCCGCCAGGAAGTCCGCATCGCGCGCCAGATCGCGCACCCGAACGTCTGCCGCACCTACGACATCGCGGAAGCGGACGGCCAGGTCTTCGTCGTCATGGAGTACGTGGACGGGGAAGATCTCGCTTCCGTGCTTCGGCGCCTCGGCCGGCCGACCCACGACAAGGCGCTCGAGATCGCGCGCCAGCTCTGCCTCGGAATCGGAGCCGCTCACGAGAACGGCGTCCTCCATCGCGATCTCAAGCCGGCGAACATCATGATCGACGGGCGCGGGCGCGTCCGCATCACCGACTTCGGTCTGGCCGGGACCGTCGAGGAGCTGGCGGCGGAAGGCGTCATCGCCGGAACGCCCGCCTACATGGCGCCGGAGCAGCAGGCGACCGGAACGGCCTCGGTGCAGAGCGACATCTTCTCGCTCGGCCTCGTCCTCTACGAACTCTTCACGGGCAAGCGCGCCACCGA
>DASTKG010000041.1:0-11809 GCA_035716005.1 Candidatus Eiseniibacteriota bacterium | reverse complement strand
CCGTCCCCGCGACCCGGAAGCTCCTCGCGCGCCTCGGGATGTCGCTCGACCAGATGGACATCATCGAGCTCAACGAGGCGTTCGCCGTGCAAGCGCTCGCCTGCATGCGGCAGCTCGGCGTCGCCGACGACGATCCGCGCGTCAACCCGCAGGGCGGCGCGATCGCGCTCGGCCATCCGCTCGGGATGAGCGGCGCGCGGCTCGTGGTCACCGCCGCGCACCAGCTCCGCCGTACCGGAAAACGCTACGCCCTCTGCACCATGTGCGTCGGCGTGGGGCAGGGAATCGCGATGGTGCTGGAGCGCTGCTAGTCCGGCGGTCGGGTCCGATGAGGGCCGTGCAACTGGCGGCACGGCAATTGAATGCGAGGCAACATCGTCGGCATCACGCGTCCTGTTCGCGGCCCCTCGTGCGACTGCGCCTCCACCTTCCTAAAGACTCCGGGACCCCCGCCCGGTTAGATTAGTCGAGTGGCCCTCGCTACCGGTATACGCGGCGCCTTCCTCGGGCGCTTCCTGTGGGCCCCCGGGCTTCTTCTGTTTCTCGCCCTCGGGGCACTGCTTGTCCCGGCCGTCCGGGCGGAGGAGATCGACGAGACCCTCGACGCTCGGACGGGCGGCTCGGCGACCGCGAGCCGACTCACGTGGCCCGACCCCAATCCTCCCATCGAGGGACGCGTCGACCCGAACACCTACCGCATCGGACCCGGCGACGAGTTCGCGATCCGCTCTTCGGGCTCCCCCGAAACGAAAGTCATTCGCGTCGGCCCGGTCGGTGACCTATTGGTGCCCGACGTGGGCGCGATCCCGGTAGCCGGGCTCACGCTCTCGGAGGCGGAATCGCTCGTGCGCCAGAAGATGGGCCGACGCACGGGCCAGAAGGGCTTCGCGCTCACCCTCCACCGTCCGCGCCGGTTCCGGATGCGGATTCAGGGGGAGGTCGCCCGGCCGGGCGCCGTCACGCTTCAGGCGCCGGTCCGCGCGTCGGAAGCGATCGCGGCCGCCGGCGGCATCACCGACGCGGGAGCGCAGCGAGGCATCCAGCTCCGCCGCGCCACCGACACGCTCCTCGTGGACCTCGTGCGCGCGACGCGCGGCGCGGATCGGGCGGCCGATCCCTTCGTCTTCGAGAACGACGTTCTCTTCGTGCCGGCGCGCGGACGATCCGTCCGAATCCTGGGGGCGGTGCCGCATCCCGGCCGCTACGACCTTCTCGCCGGCGACCGCCTGAGCGGGCTGGTCGAACTCGCGGGGGGCGCGCATCCCGATGCCGCGCCCGACCATGCGGACCTGACGCGTGTCGACTCGCGCTATGTTCCGGCTCGAACGCCGATCTCCCTCCGCGCGGCGCTGGACGCCCCGAGCGGCCCCGAAGATCGCGTTCTGGAGGATGGGGACTGTCTCTTCATTCCATCGCAGGCGCGCTGGCGCGAAGGAATGATGGTCGAAGTCGTGGGCGAAGTCGTTCGTCCCGGACCCTACCCGATCACCGAGGGAGTGGACCGCGCCCGAGACCTCCTGCTGCGGGCGGGAGGCTATACCGAATTCGCCGAGCGGGGCGCCGTGCGCATCGAGCGTCTGCTCGCGACGGCGCGGAAGGATTCGCTTCTCCTGGATCTCGCGCGCTCCGACGATCCGGCCGTGAACGCCACCGACCGCGAGATCGCGTTCTTGGAGACACGGGAACGCCACGCGGTGGCGGCGGAAATCGGAGACCTTCTCGATGAGGGGGAAGTGAGCGGGAACGCGCTGCTTCTCTCCGGGGACCGGATCGTCGTCCCGCCCCATCGTCCCATCGTCTCCGTGCAGGGCGAAGTTCTTTCGCCCGGGTACGTCCACTACACCCCGGGACGAAAGCTCTGGGAGTACATCGCCGACGCGGGCGGGCCGACGAAACGCGCGGACCGGGGCAAGGTGCGCGTCACGATCGCGACCACGGGACAGCATGTGAGCGCCTCCGAAGCGCGGGAACTGCGCCCGCAGGACACGATCTGGGTGCCCGCCAAGCGGGAGCGGAGTTCCTCGCAGCGGGCGCGCGACCTCTTCGCCCTATTCGGGCAGCTGACCGCGGTCTACCTGGTGGTTCGGGAGGCGACGAAGTAGACCGCGCCCCGCCACGACTCGTAGTAGAACCCCGCCGCGACGATCCCCACGCCCAACACCGTCCGAAGCCCGCGATCGACCGAGCCCCTATGGGCGGCACCTCTCCTTCGGATCGCCGCGACACGTCGGACTGGAAGGAACCTCGCCGGCCCTTGTTCTGGAGCGGCGCTCATCCGAAAGGAGTACGTTCCGCGGCCCGGGGACCGTGGATATCGGCGCGAGGCGGGCGTAACGTGGGATGCGTTGAGTTCGCGGAGCCCCGTCCCGCAGAACCGAGAGGCCGGTGGTGGTGTCGCTCATCGGGTTCGACCGATCCGTTTCGCCCCCGCAGGCAGGTCTCCCCCCTGTCTCAGCCGCGCTGGCAAGGGCGCCGACGTTCGCCTCACAAGCGTGGGCGGCGGCCGCATTCCTCGCCCCGAGCGAGCGGGTCGTCCTCTCCATGGTCCCGCAGCGACGGCGCGCGGAGTGGATGTCCGGACGCGTGGCTCTGAAGCGTGCCTACCGGGCGCACCGGGCGAGCCTGCATTCGATGAGCCTCCACGATATCGTCGTCGTCCGTTCCCCGTCCGGGGCCCCGCGGATCGAGCACGAGCCCTCCCTGCATTGCTCGATCGCCCACGCCATGGGCTGGGCGCTCGGCGCGGTGGCCGCGACCCCTGTCGGAGGCGACCTCGAACCAGCCACGCGGATGGACGCACGGCTGGCGCCGCGCTTCTCGGAGGCGAGCGAAGTCGATCTCCTGATCGCCGGCGGCGTGGCCCGGGAATCGGCCCCGACGGTTCTTTGGACGCTCAAGGAAGCGGTGCTCAAGGCGCGGGAGACGGGTCTCGCTTCGCATCCCCGAACGGTGAGGCTCTGGGGTCGCACCGAGAGCGGATGGTTCGCCAGCGCCCCCGTGGGCGCGTCCGGCGTCCGGTTCTGGGACGTCGTGACCCTCCGCCGGGGTCCGCTCTGCCTCGCGCTGGCCACGCCTTCTGCCGAGGAGTCGCCGTGAGCCTTTTCTTCGTGACCGGCGCGACCGGGTTCGTCGGAAGGCAGGTCGTGGAGACGCTCCGTCGCGGCGGGCATCGCGTGCGTGGACTCGGCCGCGACTGGTCCGCGGCGGGTCCCGGCCATGGCGTGGAGCGGATTCGCGGCGATCTCCTGGATAGCCGGTGCTACGAAGACGCGGTCCGGGACGCCGACGCGGTGCTGCACGTGGCGGGGCTTCTCTCCGCGCGACGCCGGGAGCACTACGTCCGGACCAACGTCGACGGGACGCGCGCCCTCTTCGACGCGTGCGTCCGCACCGGGTCGAAGGCCCGCGTCGTGATCGTGAGCAGCATCGCGGCGATGGGGCCGCGCCACGACGGGCGGCCGATTCGGGAGTCCGATCCCTGTCGCCCGCGGACCGAGTACGGGATGAGCAAGCTGGAGGCGGAGTGCGTCGCGCGCGAGTACTCCGGCCGGGTGCCCGTCGTCATTCTTCGCCCCACGTTCATCCACGGGGCGGGGGATACGCAGGGTCCCGAGCACGTGCGCCTTCTCCTCGATCCCGGCCGGGAGAGCCGAAGGACCGACGTGAGGACGATGAGCTTCTGTCACGTGGAGGATGTCGCGCGATGCGTGCTCCGCGCCGCCGAGGCGGACGTGCCGAGCGGCGAAGGCTACCTGGTGGCCGAGCCGACGTCGTACGACTGGGACTCCGTCGGGGCGGCGCTTCGCGAGGCGTTTCTGAGCCTGCTCCGCGCGGGGGAAATCGAGGATGGGCACGCGGCCCGCGTCGCGCTCGAACGGCTCGAGAGGCTCGACTCGATCCTCATCCGGGGATCGCGGCCGGACGACTGGGCCTGCGACACGTCCAAGGCCGAGGCGGAACTCGCCTTTCGGGCGGCGCTCCCCCTGCGGGAGGGGGCGCGAGAGGCGGTTCGCGCGTACGCGGCATCCGCTCGGTCGGAGCCGCTCGTGGCGCATGACGTTGGGGAGGCGTGAACGATGGAGAGGCTCCTGCAGTCGACATCCGTCGCCGACGAACTTCGGGCCTTCATTCTCGAGACGTTCCTTCCCGGGGAATCGGAGACGACGCTCCTGGACGACGACCTCCTCATCGAGGGCGGGATCATCGACTCGGGAAGTGTCATGGAGCTGGTCGCCTTCCTGGAGGAGCGATACGAGCTGCGTGTCGCCGACGACGATCTGGTCCTCGAGAACTTCGCGACGATCGGGGCCCTCGCGAGATTCGTGGGGGTGAGAGTGAAGCGGCCATGCGGATCCTCCTGATCGATCCGGTGACGACGGCGAGGGGCGTCGGCGTGGCCGAGAGGCGGCGCCTTCGGCAGGGGATCGGCTATCCCGGCCTCGGCCTCCTCACCATCGCCGCGCTGACGCCGCCCGAGATCGAGGTCCGCTACCTCGACGAGTCGGTCGAGGATCTCGATCCGGACGCGGGCGCCGATCTGGTCGGCATCACGGTGCAGGCGCCGACCGCGAACTACGCCTACGAACTGGCCGAGTCGTACCGCCGGCGCGGGATTCCGACCGTTCTCGGCGGGATCCACGCGTCCCTCAATCCCGAAGAGGCGGCGCCTCACGCCGACTCGGTCGTGATCGGCGAGGGCGATCGCACCTGGCCGGCGCTGGTCGAGGACTTCCGACGGGGCACGCTGCGGCCGGTCTATCGCGCGGACGGCCTCTCCGATCTCGACGAGACTCCCGCGCCGCGCCGCGATCTGCTCCGCCGGGAGGACTATCAGGTGCCCGACGTCGTCCAGGCCAGCAAGAGCTGCCCCATCGGATGCGAGTTCTGCGCGCTTCACGCCTTCACCGGATACGAGCGCCGCTTCCGCACGGTGGCGCGCGTGGCCGACGAGGTGAGGGCGATGCCCGGGTCGATGGTTCTCTTCGCCGACGACAATCTCTACGCGAACCGGGAGTTCACGCTCGAGCTCGCCCGCGCCATGCGGCCGCTCCGGAAGCGCTGGGTCGCCGAGGCGACGTGGCAGATCGCCTACGACGACGAGGTGCTCGAGGCGGCGCGCGCGAGTGGGTGCGTGGGCTTCTTCATCGGGTTCGACTCCGTCAATCCGCAACAGCGGATCGCGAAGGTGCCCCGCAACCGGGACGTGGACGCGCTCTACGTCGAGGCGATCCGCCGCATTCAGGCGCGCGGAATGGCGACCGTCGCGGCCTTCGTGTTCGGACTCGACAACGACGACGTCGACGTCTTCGAGCGATCCGTGGACGTCGTGAGGCGCGGGGGCGCGAATCTCGTCAACTTCAGCGCGCTGGTGCCCTACCCGGGAACTCCGATCTTCCGGCGGCTGCGGGACGAGGGGAGGATCACGGAATGGGACTGGTCCCGCTACGTGAGCCCCAACGTCTGCTTCGAGCCGCGCCGAATGTCCGCCCGGCAACTGTCGGAGGGAACGCAATGGGCGCAACGGGAGTTCTACTCGCTTTCCGGACTCGCCCGGACGACGGCGGAAACCGTCCGGAATCTGGGGTGGGGCATGGGGCTGCTGGGGCTCCGGCTCAATCTCGCCCAACGCCGGAATTGGGGGCGCGGAAGCGCGAAGGGGACGAGCCATGAGTGACGCGATCAAGTGTCTCGTGTGGGATCTCGACAACACGATGTGGTCGGGCACCCTCGTCGAGTCGGGCGCCTGTCGTCTCCGGCCGGGCATGCGCGACGTGCTTCGCCGGCTCGACCGCCGCGGAATCCTCCTTTCGATCGCGAGCCTCAACGACCCGGACCAAGCGCTGCCGGTTCTGAGGCGAAAGCGCATCGACGGCTACTTCCTGCACCCGCAGATCGGGTGGGGAAACAAGGTGAACAGTCTGCGCGCCATCGCGTCCCGTCTCGGTGTCGCGCTCGACGCCGTCGGATTCGTGGACGACGAGCCGTACGAGAGGGAGCGAGTCCTGCGCATGCTCCCCGCGGTCCGCGTCTATCCGGCCGCGGCCTACCGGGAGCTGACGCGGCGGCCCGAATTCCACCCCGGCGCGCTGTCGGCGGAATCGCGCGCGCGGCGTCTGAAATATCAGCAGGCCGAGTCGCGCGAGGAGGCGCGCGAGAGCATGGGAATCTCCCACGGAGAGTTCCTCCGCTACGCGAACATGCGGCTCGCGCTTCGCCGGGCGGCCCGGGGCGACGTGCCGAGAATCCTCGAGCTGCTTCGGCGAACGCACCAGCTCAACTCCACCGGCGTCATCTACGGGCCCGACGCCGTGCGCGCGTGGCTCCGCGACCCGAGATACGCGGTGTTCGTGGCGGAGCTCGAGGACCGCTTCGTCGACTACGGGCGGATCGGCGTGGCCGTCTGCCGCCGGCGGGCGAAGGAATGGGAGCTCGTGTCGTTCCTCCTCTCCTGCCGCGTGCTCTCCCGGGGCATCTCGGGATACGTGCTGGCCTGGGTGGAGCAGCAGGCGGCGCGGCACGGCGCGGAGCAATTCCTCGCGCGTTACCGGGCCAACGAGCGAAACCGCCGGATGCAGGCGCTCTACGGACTGGCCGGCCTCAAGCCGACGGGAGTCCTGCCGGACGGGACGCAGCTCTTCGGCGGGGCGCCTCGCCGGACGATTCAGCCGCCTCGGTGGCTCTCCATCGCGGACGGGACGATCTCGTGAAGCGCCTCCGCGTGCTTCTGATCGACGTGAGCCACGTGACGCTGGAGACGACCGTGGACATGCTGGAGTACCCGCTCGGCCTCCTCTACGTGGCCACGGCTCTCCGGAATGCTCACGGAGAGCGTGTGGAGCTGAGGGTGGAATCGCATGAGTCGAGGGGTGAGAGTCTCGAGGGGATCGAGCGTCTCCTGTGCGAGTGGAAGCCGGACGTGCTGGGGCTGCGCAGCCTGACCATGGGCCGGGGACCTCTCCACGAGATCGCGTCCCTGGCGAAGCGCCGGTTCGGAACACCTTGGGTGATCGCCGGCGGGCCCCATGCCTCCGACGATCCGGGGGACGTTCTCGCCAACGAGGCGTTCGACGTGGCCGTGATCGGCGAGGGGGAGCGGACGGCGGCCGAACTGGTGGGGCGCCTGCTCGACGGACGACCCTTGCGGGGCGTGCCCGGCACTGCTTGGCGCGAAGGCGGCGGCGTTTCGTACGGCCCTCCGAGGCCCCTGATCGAGCGCCTCGACGATCTGCCGCTGCCCGACTACAGTCTCGTCGACTTCCGCGCCATCAACCGGGGACACGTCGACTTCTCGTTCCGGCGGGACGTGCCTCACGCGAACCTCTTCACCTCCCGAGGCTGCCCCTACCACTGCCTCTACTGCCACCAGATCTTCGGCAAGAGCATGCGCTGCCATTCCGCCGAGCGCCTCATGGCCGAGGTTCGCCGGCTCCACGACGAGTTCGGCGTGACCCGCTTCCAGATCATCGACGACATCTTCAACCTGGACCGGGAGCGGGCCCTCGAGTTCTTCGACCAGGTCGTGCGCTCCGGGCTCGACCTGGTCTTCTCGTTTCCGAACGGCCTTCGCGGCGATCGCATGGACGACGAGCTGATCGACGCGATGTGGTCCGCGGGCGTGCGTTACGTCTGCTACGCCGTCGAGAGCGGATCGCCGCGCATCCAGAAGCTGATCCGCAAGCGTATGCAGCTCGAGCGGATCCGGGAGGCCATCGCGAAGACCACCGCCCGCGGGATCGTGACGCGCGGCTTCTTCATGCTCGGATTCCCGACCGAAACCGAGGAGGAGGCGCTGGCGACGGTGGCCTTCGCCAAGGAGAGCGATCTGGCTCAGGCCATGTTCTTCGTCGTCGTCTACTTTCCCGGCACGCCGCTCTACCGGCTGGCGCAGTCGGTGCGCGACATGAGCGCGGTCGGGCCCAGCCTGGCCGACGACTACGTGAAGACGCGGGAGGGCCCCTACTTCTATTCACGCGAGAGGCTCGACGCGATCAAGACGAAGGCGATCCGCGATTTCTTCTTCAGCCGGAAGCGCGTCGAGATCATGCGGCGCGTCCTGCCGAACTTCTTCCCCAGGCGCGACATCGACGCCGCGATGCTGGCGAGCGTCATCAGCAGCGGCCTGGAGGAGTCCGAGGTCCACGATCCGGACGTGGCGGCCGCCTACCATCGGCACTTCCTCGTGACGAGCCGCTTCTCCGAAAAGGCGGGGTTCTTCGTGTGAGCGCGACGACGGTGGAGCGCGTGACCGCGCACTATTCCCGATGGCCGTTTCCCTCGGGCGCACATCGCAGCCGAGAGGGGCTGACGCTGCTCCGGAGTCTGCGGGAGTGGCTGCGGGCGACCGGCTCCCCGCGGGTCGTCGACGTCGGCTGCGGAACCGGCGACACGGTCGTCGCGCTCGCGAAGCGGATGCCGGGAGCCGAGTTCCTCGGCGTCGACGTCTCGGAGGCGTCGCTCGACCTGGCGCGCCGGCTGGCCCGCGACGCCGGGGTCTCCAACGTGACCTTCCGGCCGCTCGATCTCAGCCGCGCGCTGCCCGACCTCGAGCCGTTCGACGCGGTCCTCTCCCTCGGGGTGCTCCACCACCTGCCCGATCTCCGGGACGGCTTTCGAAAGGTCGGCGCGCTCGCCGCCCCCGGCGCCCCGATCGTGCTCTGGCTCTACGGCCGGCACGGACGGATGGCGCACGGCCTGAACCAGGAGTTCCTGCGACTCCTGGCCCGCGGTGACGCGGAAGCGGCCCCGGCCGTCGCGCGGACGTTCGTGGAGTCTCTGGGGGAGCGATTCGTGGAGGGGACCGGGTTCTATACCCCGGAAAACTGCGGACGAAGCGGCCTTCGGTGGCTGCTCGAGCACCCCGTCTGGCTGGCGGATCAGATGTTTCCCGCGTTCGAACAGTGCGTGACGATGGGCGACATTCTCGAGCTCTTCGACTCGACCGGGATCGCGTTCGAACGGTGGTTCGGAGTGCGCGCCGCGCTCTCGGAGCACACCTCCGAACCCCTCCTTCTCGAGCGATTCGAGCGGCTCTCCGATCGGGAGCGGCTCCTCGCCATGGATCTCCTCCTGCGCCCCGCCTACTACTTCGTCGCGGGCCGACGGCCCCCGACGGCGCGAGAAGGCGGGGCGCCATGATCGTCCTCGGCGTGAGCGGGTTCGAGCAGGCGGGAAACGCGGCCGAGGCGCATCCATTCAGGGGCCGTCCCACGGCGCGCGACGGCGCCCTGAGCTTCCAGGGGGAGGCGATCCCGCTCCAAGGTTTTCCCCTCGGCCTCATCGGGCACGACGGGGCGGCCGCGCTCCTCGTGGACGGATCGCTCGTCGCCGCGGCCTCGGAGGAGCGGTTCACCCGTCTCAAGCACGGCTTCAACCTCGCCGGTCATACGATCCTGCCGAGGCGGGCGATCCGATTCTGCCTGGAGCGGGCCGGCATCACCGCCGCCGAAATCGATTGCGTCGCCCATTACTGCCGCTTCACCGAGGAGGGTGTCGAGGCGCGTCTGGCGGAGGTCGGGAGCCGCTTCGGCGCGGGGGAGCAGGCTCTCTTGCGGGACGAATACGCGCGTGCATACGCCCGCCGTCTCGCGCCGAACGTGGTGCGCGCCGGCCTCGAGGCCGTTCTGGGCCGATCGCTCGCCGACGGCCGCCTCGTCCACGTCCCGCATCACTTCGCGCACGCGGCCGGCGCCTACTTCAGCTCCGGATACGACGAGGCGCTCTGTCTCACGCTGGACGGCTACGGCGAGGCGGAGAGTTCCATCGCGGCGATCGCGCGGCCCGATTCCTTCGAGCCGGTCGGCGTGACGCGACTGCCGACCTCGCTCGGCACGCTCTATCAGATCCTCACGACCTTCCTCGGATTCGGCTCCTTCGGCGACGAGTACAAGGTGATGGGACTCGCCGCGTACGGGGATCCGCGCGTCTTCGAGAAGGTGTTGCGGGGCCTCGTCGAGCTGGGGGAAGAGGGCTCTTACACCACCGAGCGCATTTGCCGGCCGGATCTCCTCGATTGGCTCGCCGACGCGTTCGGCGGGCTCCCCGTGCCGGGCCCTCCCGATGGCAGGAGCGCCGATATCGCGGCGGCGCTCCAGGCCGCCCTCGATCGAACCGCGCTGCACGTCCTGCGACATTGGAAGGATCGGACCGGAGCCAGCCGCCTCTGTCTCGCGGGCGGCGTCGCGCTCAACGCGTCGATGAACGGCGCGATCGTGCGCTCCCGCCTCTTCGAGCATCTCTTCGTCCAACCCGCGGCCGGAGACGATGGCGCCGCCATGGGCGCGGCCCTCTACGCGCATCATCTCCTCCACGGGGCGCGTCGCCGCGAGCCGGTCGCGCACGTCTACTGGGGCCCCGACTTCGACGACGAGCAGATCGCGGCCGCGCTCGCCGCCGAGCCCGGCTTGACGTGGGAGCGGGCGGAGGACATCGCGGCCCTCACGGCGCGGCTTCTGGAGAAGGGGAGAATCGTGGGCTGGTTCCAGGGGCGCATGGAGGTCGGGCCGCGCGCGCTCGGCGCCCGAAGCATCCTCGCGACGCCGACCTCCGTCGCGATCCGAGAGCGCATCAACGCCCTCGTCAAGTGCCGGGAGGCGTTCCGGCCCTTCGCGCCGAGCGTGCTGGCGGAGGACGCCGGGAACTACTTCGACATCCCGGATGACGCCGCCTCGCCGTACATGATCGTGACCTATCCGGCGCGGCCGGCGGTCCGCAAGACGATCGAAGGCGTCGTCCACGCGGACGGCTCGTCGCGCGTCCAGACGGTTCGGGAGGAGGAGAATCCGCTCTACCATCGCCTTCTCCGCGCGTTCCGGGACCGGACGGGGCTTCCTCTCCTTCTGAACACCTCCTTCAACCGCGCGGGAGAGCCGATCGTCTGCACCCCGCGGGACGCGATTCGCTGCTTCCTCGAGAGCGGGCTCGACGCGCTGGCCATCGGGAACCAGATCGCGTTTCCGCGCGGCGCGGCGACGCGGGACGCGGCGGCGGCATGATCGCGTTCAAGCTCGACGCGGCGCTCGACGTCGGCTCCTCCACCGTCAAGGGCGCGCTCCTCGACGCGGCCGGCCTCATCCACGCCCACGCGCACCGTCCGATCCGCGGCGACCTGCGGGCCTGCGTCTCGTCGGTCCTCCGCGATCTCCAGCGCGCCGCCGACGGCGCCCACGTGGAGTTGGTGGCCCTCACCGGATCGAGCGCGGGGGGCGTCGCGTCGCGTCTCGGCATCGCGGAAACGAACGAGATCCTCGCGGCTTCGCTCGGAGCGCAATGTCTCGCCCCCGGCGCCGGCGCGGTGCTCGAGGTGGGGGGAGAGCACTCGAAGTTCATCCGGCTCACGCCGCCGGACGCCGACGGGAAGCGATCCCCCCGCGACTTCACGCTCAACTCGGCCTGTTCGGCCGGCACGGGCGGGTTCCTGGAGCAGGAGGCGCATCGGCTTCGCCTCTCCATCGAGGAGCTCTCGGAGCGGGCGCGGACCGCCGAGACGAAGATCCGCATCGCCGGGCGCTGCGCGGTGTTCGCCAAGACCGACATCGTCCACAAGCACCAGAATGGGCTCCCGCTCGACGACATCGCCTATGCCCTCTGTCTCGCGATGGCCCAGTCGGTCGCCGGCGAGCTGGTGGGCCACCGCCCCTACGACCGGCCGATCGTCTTCGTCGGCGGCGTCGCCTCGAACGCCGGCATGGGGCGCGCGCTGCGGCAAGCGCTCGAGCTGGAGGCGGGCGAACTCCTGGTTCCGGCCGCGCACCGTTTCGCCGACGCCCTGGGAGCCATCCTGGCCCGGCGCGCGCGCGGGCGTGGGGAGGGA
>DASTKG010000040.1:0-5274 GCA_035716005.1 Candidatus Eiseniibacteriota bacterium | reverse complement strand
CGGGCCATGCACGTCTTCCTGCGCAAGCGCTCGTGACCGCTCCGGGGCCGGTTTCGTGCCGACCGGATACTCGGCTCGCCTCCGCCGGGCGGGGAGGATCACGATCCGATCCCGCTGCTCGCACGATCCGGTGCGCGTCATGGTGATTCTGGAGACCGAGCGGCTGACGCTTCGCCATCTGGAGCCGGCGGATCTCGAGCCGCTCTTCGCGCTCTATCGGGACCCGGAGATTCGGCGCTACTTTCCGGATGGAACGCTGACGCTCGACGAGACGAGGCAGGAGATCGAGTGGTTCCGGAACGGACATCCAAGCCATCCGGTGCTAGGTCTCTGGGCGACGATCGAACGGAGGACCGGGGCGTTCGTTGGAAGGTGTGGGCTCCTGCCTTGGAGCATCGACGGCAGGGACGAGGTGGAATTGGCCTTCCTCATCGACAAGACGAGATGGGGACATGGCCTCGCCACCGAGGCCGCGCGCGCCATCGTCGGCTACGCGCGGGAGCAACTCGGACTCACCCGCCTCATCTGCCTGATCACGCCGGGAAACGACGGATCGGTCCGAGTCGCGTCGAAGGTGGGGATGACGTTCGAGCGCGAGCATACGGACGAGTATGGGCTCTGTCACATCTACAGCCGCTCGCTGATCGAGACGAGCGACGCCCGACGGCCTGTCGCGCCGGACTCGTAGGAGCAAAGACGCCCAGCTACCCGACGATCTCCCCGCGATCCATCGGCATGCCCAAGGCGCCGGAGGTTCGACCGCGGGCGCTCAGGGGGCGGGCGACTCCCACCAGCCGAGGACACGCAGAGCACGGAGCGTGTTCCACCGGCTGGGACGGCCGTCGCCCTCCTCGAGCGCGAAGTGGATCTTTCCGCGACGCGTGTTCTCCAGCGGCCAGGTGCCATCGGGCAGCCGCTTGGATCGAAGTAGATCGATCGCTTCGACCACTCGCGGGTCCGGCGCGTCCCCGACCGCGCGGAAATAGTCGAGGGCCCGCAGGACGTCGTAATGCCAGCGGGTCGGAAACGAGAACTGCAGCCAGGCCGGGTCGATGACCTCGCCGGTGCTCTTGCGTCGAACGAGCTTTCGCTCGAGGAGATACTCCTCACCTCGGCGCCGGGCCGCGATCGATTCCGCGGAGCCTCCGGTGGCACGCTCGTGCTCCAGCAGTCCTTCCAGCACGTTGATGGTGGTCGCGAACGATGAGCGGACGGAGCCGTTCTCCGCCTCGCAGTTCCATCCGCCGTCCTCGAGCTGCTCCCCAAGCAGCCGGTCGACCACGGCCGTCACGTCCTGACCGAAGTAGGCGCCCAGCGCGACGACCCGGCCGTTGATGCACGGCTCCACCTCGCCGCTGAAGAACGGCTGTCCCGCGTGCTCCCAACGGCAGTGGTCTCGGACCGACGCCACCGCTCGGCGCACTCGATCCGACCGCGGGTCGACCCCGAAGTCGCGCAGGAGTTGGAGGGTCGGCAGCGTGGAGGTCCAAGGTTGGCCCTCGCCCTCGGCGCGCCGCCAGCCTTCCGCCGGGAAGCAGGCGCCTCCCGCCCACTGGCCGTCGTCGCCCTGCAACGCCAGCAGTCGGGCGCCCCAGCCCTCGACGGCCACGCGCGCGCGCTCCTCCGCGACGACCTCGGCCGGCGCATGGACCAGATCGCGCAACGCCTGCCAGCGGATGGCGGGGTCCGAATCGAGCAGCCACTCCCGTACCGTCATGCGGCCAGATCCTCCGTCGGACTTAGTCACAGAGCTCACGAAGCAGCTCGCGGAGGAGCGCCAGGCGTTTCGATCCGAGCCGCCGTTCCCAGTCCCGCTCGACTTCCGCCACGGCATCCCGGATGACCAGGACCACCGACCTGCCGCGCGGCGTGAGATGGACGCGCCTGGAGCGCCGGTCGTCCGGGTCGTCCCGGCGCTCCAGATAGCCGAAGCGCTCCAATTGGCCGAGCAGGTGGTTGATGGACTGCTTGCTCGCCCGCAATCGAACCGCGAGTTCGGTCGGTTTCGCTCCCTGCGGACCGGGGAAGAGGAATACGCTCAGGTGCGGCGCGTCGAGGTCGCCGAACCCCCGCTCGTGAAGCCGCTCGAGCATCCGCCGGCGCACGGTTTCCCAAGGGATCCGTAGCAGCGCGCCGATGAGCGGCGGCCCGAAGGGTCCGGGGGCGACCTTGGTAAAGTGACTTGACTGCTTCGCCGTGCCCATGGTAAAGTAATTTTACCTCCTCCGGGAGGGGAACGCCAGCCCCGAATCGGGCGTGCCCCGGTTCCACGCCGAACGAAGCACGCGAAAGGAGACCCAGGTGACCACCAGGATCGGCAATCTCCACGTGAACCCTTCCGACGAGACGATCCGTCTCGGCCCGCTCGGAGTGCGTTTCCTGATCACGGGAGAGGATGCGAACGGCAGCGTCGCCGTCTTCGAGCTCACGGTCCCGGGCGCGCAGCGTCTGGCGGCGCCGGCCCACAGCCACGATCACTACGAGGAGACGGTCTACGGCCTCGAGGGCGTACTGACCTGGACCGTCGATGGCAAGCCGATCGAGGTCGGGGCCGGGGAGGCGCTCTGCATCCCGCGCGGCGCCGTCCACCGTTTCGACAACAACGGAACCCTGGACGTGAAGGCGCTCTGTGTCGTCACGCCCGCGGCGATCGGTCCGCTCTACTTCCGCGAAGTCGCGGAGGTGATGAAGGCGGCGGGCGGCGGGCCGCCGGACCGGGTCAAGCTGGCCGAGGTCATGCGCCGGCACGGCCTCACCCCGGCGCCGTAGCGGGGGACGGCGGGATGGGGAAGCGCGAGATGAAGCCTTGCGTGGTGTCTCCCGGCGGGGGACGGTTCGTTCCGGTCGGGTCCACGGGCGCGGGCGTGACGGTCAAGGTCTCGGACGCGGAGACCGACGGCCTCTGCACCGTCTGGGAGGGACGGGTCGGGCCGGGGACGGTCGGCGCGGGGCCGCACTATCATCGCGGGCGCGACGAGTTCTTCTATGTCCTCGAAGGCGAGCTGGTGCTCCGAATCGGTGACGAAACTCACACCGCTCGGGCCGGCACGTTCGCCTTCGTCCCGCGCGGCACGATCCACGGCTTTCGCAACGCGAGCGGCGAAAGCGCGACCCTCCTGGTCATGCATCACCCCGCCGGCTTCGAGCGCTATTTCGAGGAGATGCAGCCGTTGGCGGCTCGGCACGGAAGCCGGGAGGAGCGGGCCGCGCTCGCCGAACGCTACGACATGTTTCCGGCTCCAGAGCATCCGGAGGCCTAGCTCACGCGCGAGGAGCGTCTTCGTATCGGGTCGAGCGCGCTCGGCCGGTCTCCTAGCGGCCGCCGCGCGCCGCCGGGGAGACTACTTCTTCGCCGGAGCCTGCTTCACGGTCGGCGGATCCTTCGCCGGATCGCGGTAGTTGTTCGCGATTTCCCGTTCGAGGGCCGCCGCGCGGGCGGTGCTCAGCGAGTGATTGCCGAAGAAGAAGTTCTCGATCGGGCTTCCGTCGCCGTACTTCGCCGCGAATTTCCGCCAGAGCGCGGGCGCTTTCCGGTAGTCGTACCCCGCCTCGTACACGTACCGAAGGCCGACGCGGTCGGCCTGATCCTCGTAGTCCCGGCTGTAGCTGTTGTTGAAGGTCGTGACGCCGAGACCGACGGCGGTGGTCGCCACCTGGCGAGCGGTGTTGTTCTTGATCTGACTCGAGCCCAGGACCAGCGCCTGCCCCCCGAGGGTCGACAGCGTCGCTTTCTCCGCCTGGCGGCGGCTGTGCTCGTAGGCGGCGTGCGAGATCTCGTGCCCGAGGACGACGGCCAGCTCGTCGTCGTTCAGGTCCGCCATGATGCCGGTGAAGACGTAGATCGAATAGTTCGCCATGGCCATGGCGTTCCATTCCTTGTTCTCGACGACGTAGACGCGGACTTTCTTCCGGTCGATGTAGGAGGGGAGCACTCGGTCCACGATCCGGCGCGCGCGGTCGACCTGGGGACCGCTCGTGAGGAGCGCGCCCATCGACTGCTCCTTCCCGTCCTGCCCGGTCTCCACGATCTTCCCCGCCTTGAGCCAGGACTGCTCGGCCTGGTCGGTCCCCGCGAGCACCTGCTGCTCGGTGCTGCCGAGGCCGTTCGGCTTCGAGTCGATCTTCGAAGCCAGGAGCGTCCCGTCGGACTGGCGGGTCCCCTGCGCGACCACCTCGTATCCGAGCGGAATCGTCGCGACACTCTTCGCGGCGCCGCTTCCCTTGAACTTCGTGCCGACCGATGTCCGGATGCGCTGTCCATCGACGATGAGATAGGCCGACTTGCGGAATTCCAGGTAGCCGTTGATCTTGATGGGCTTGGTCGTTGCGGCCGATGCCGGGACGAAGGGTGAAGTCGTTCCCGCGAGAATCGCCAGCGCGATGATCGCCACTCGGACGCCGCTCGCGGCGTGACCCACGACAGTTCGTTTCATGGAAGCACCTCCCTGATTCTCATGACGGTCGACCGGGTAGCCAGCCGGGCCGAGCGGCCGCCTGCTTCACCCAGGCCGCCATTCGCGCCTCGTCGAGATCGTCCTCGTGGATGTCGATCCAGCGCGCGTCTTTGCCCGTGCCTCCGGGTGGAACGGGTCGGAGAGACGCGCCGAAGAAGAACGTCACCTTGACGTAGCGCGTGAAGACGTGGAACGACAGGAACCAACCCTGGCCTTCGATGCCGTAGAAGGGCGAGTTCCACTTCACGGCCTTGCGCACGCCGGGCACGGTCCGCACGATGATCGCGTCGAGGCGCTTCCCGATATCGCGCTTCCAGCCTGGCATCGCTTCGATGTACGCCTGCACTGGGGCACCGCCGTCGGCCTTGGCGATGCGCGGATTGCCGCCCGAGAGGAGGACGATCTTCTCGCCCTTTCGCCCCTTGGCCGGCTTGGCCTCGCTCGCGCTCGGTTTCGCCTTCGCGCCTGCCTTCGCCGTCGGGGCATTCCGGGCCACCGCGGCCTTCACGAGCGCCTTGAACGCGCGCGCGTCGACCTTCTCCCCTTCGCGAATGTCGATCGCCCTTCGCGTGTTGCCTTCCAGGCTGGAATTGAAGAGGCGCGAGGGGTCGGGGAGCTTCGCCCCCCGGGCGAACGTGAGCTTCACGACCTGCTTGTACGCCTCGCCGGTGCAGACGATCCCGTGGCGCGACCAGACCGGAACGCCCCACTTCCACTCCTCGGTCATCTCGCGGTCGGCTGCCAGGATCAGCGCTCGCATGCGCGCCAGGGTCTCGCCGCGCCATCCCGCCAGGTCGCGGATCCGCTCGTCGATGAGCCG
>DASTKG010000039.1:0-29033 GCA_035716005.1 Candidatus Eiseniibacteriota bacterium | reverse complement strand
GTGCCAGAACATCGGGACCTGGTTCATCGGGGAGGGAAATCGGGCCTTCGCCGCGATGGGCATGTGGGCGGACAGCGGAATCGCCCTCCCGTCGCCCGGCCTCATGTCCGTCGAGGTCGATCTCGCGATGGAGGGACAGGTCGGATGGAGCAACTTCCTCTTCCCGGGGGAGCCCGGATCGGGGCTGGGGCTGGTCGGATTCATCGGGATCGGCGGTCTGATCTTCCAGACATTCAACGGCACGGAACGCACCACGCAAGAGGCGTCCGAGCGCTTCCTTCTCGGCTCGGCATCGGCCCACTTCCCCGGTGACGTCGACCGGAAGCCGACCTTCACGTTGTCGCGGATGGCCTTCCTGTCGCCGACCTCGAGCGGCACGCTTCAATATGCGATGGCCATCTCGGCGGACCTGACCGCGTTCCGCTCCACGCCGATCGAGCACGGGGGATATCCCGGCTTCGCGCACGCGAACCTGACCCTCCCCGGCACCCCCGGCCCGCTGCAGCCAGGCACGCCCCTCAAGGTGAAGGAGGTCAGGATCGCGATCTCCCTCTGGCCTTGAGCGGGCCAGGCGCCCCTCCGCGCCGCGGCTACTTCAAATGACCGAGGAACTCGAGCGCCCGGCGCTTCAGCAGCGTCGCGGCGCTCGCCTCGTAGTCGGGCAGGCTCTCGTCGGCGAAGAGGTGCCGATCGCCGGGGTAGAGAAAGAGTTCGGCGCCGTCGACCGTCTTGGCGAGATGACGTGCGGCGTCGAGGTCGCCCTCACGGACGACCCACTCGTCGGCCTCCATCATGTGGATCTGAACCGGGACGCCCCGCGGCCAGGGGACGCCGAACATCGCGACGGGAACGCAGGCGTGACAGAGCAGGGCCCCTCTCGCGCCGGGACGCGTCTGGGCGAGCTTCTGCGCGGGGAGCACTCCGAGCGAGAAGCCCGCGTAGACGAGGTCGTTCGGCAACCCTTCGGCGGCAAGGCGACCCCGCTCGAGAATCGTTTCGAAGCCCACCGTCTCGGCGTACCCGACTCCGTCCGCGAGTTCGGTGAACGTCTTGCCGTCGTAGAGATCGGGCGCGTGAACGACATGCCCGGCCGCGCGGAGCTGATCGGCGAACGCGAGACACCCGGTCGTCAGGCCGAGCGCGTGATGGAAGAGCAGAACCGTGGCCATGCGGGTGAAATTCTAGCATGGCGTCGCGTCGGCGGTGGAGCGGCCGGATCGGGGATCGCGGCTCGGCGTCGGCCGCGGCCTCAGAGCCCGCAGAAGGAAGGTGTGAAGAGCATGACGCCGAACTCCACGCCCGCGCCGTTGATGCCGTCGAACTCGTCGTCGTAACTCAGCGCGAAGACGGCGGACTGACTCGGCTCCCAGCGCAACCCCACGCGGTATTCGGGAGTGGCCTCCGTCTGGCCCTTCGAGCCGTAGACCTCTCCCACGAGCGAAATCTCGGGGCTCGTCGGATACCACGCCATGCGGGTCGCGTAGGTGAAGGCGCCGACCGTCTCCTCGCCTTCCCCGTACTGCCGCGTCACGCTCAGCCCCGGCATCAGGTCCCACGATAGCTTGTTATTGAAGAACGGCACGGTCACCGGCGCGTTCATCCAGTACGTCTGGAACGCGTCCTTCAACTGGACGGCCTCGTTCACGTAGCCCGGCTCCAGACCCGTCCCCGCCTTCACCGCGAGTCCTCCGGTCTTGGCCGCGTTCTCGAAGATCATGTACTTCGCGTAATACGAGGTCGAGTACCCCTCGGCGGTCAATGGATCGTCGTCGGAGTTGAAGATGTAGGCGGCCGCCGTGAACTCCCATCTCGTGAAGAGCGAGAAGGTGGTCATCCACATGGTGTTTCGTTCGCCGGCGGTCAGGATGATGGTCGCGACGCCGTAGGGCTTGGAGAGGTAGTTGTCGGAGTTGAACTGCTGCGCCGACGCGGGGCGGGCGGTCAGGACGAGAATCACGAGCAGAGCGGCGCCTACAAGGTTCACGACCGCGATCTTCATGGGTTCTCCGGCGTCGAGGAATGGCGTGGTTCCGGGCCTCCGTTTCGCTCGATTGACGGTACTCCCCTTCCCGCGCGGGATCGAGTCTCCCTGGTGAGTACCTCGGCCTCTCGGGGCCCCCTACCCTGGTATAATCGTTCCGCTCGACTCCACCGCGCCCACATCGACACGACCTTGGAGGTATCACGCCCCATGTCTCATACGCTCGCCCCCGGCACGCGGCTCGGTCCCTACGAAATCCTCGCACTTCTCGGCGTCGGCGGCATGGGCGAGGTCTATCGGGCCCGGGACGGCCGCCTCGGGCGCGACGTCGCGGTCAAGGTGCTGCCGAGCACGTTCGTCTCCGATCCGGACCGGCTGAAGCGATTCCAGCGGGAAGCGCGCGCCGCGGGACAGCTCAACCACCCGAACATCATCGCGATCTACGACGTCGGCGCCGAGGGGGACATTCCCTACATCGTCTCGGAGCTCCTGGCGGGCGAGGACCTCCGGGCGGCGCTCAAGGCCGGGCCCTTCCCGCCGCGCCGCGCGGTGGCGTACGCCGTCCAGATCGCCAAGGGTCTCTCGGCGGCGCACGCGAAGGGAATCGCGCATCGCGACCTGAAACCCGAGAACGTGATGCTCGTGGGGCGCGATCACGTGAAGATCCTCGACTTCGGGCTCGCGAAGATCCTCTACGGCGAGTCGGGCGCGGCCGATCCCGACAAGACGGGCCCCATCGGGACCCAGCTCACCGCGACCGGAACGATTCTGGGGACCGCGTCCTACATGTCTCCGGAGCAGATCCGCGAGCAGCCGACCGATCACCGCACCGACATCTTCGCCGTCGGCGCCATCATCTACGAGTTGCTGACGGGACGGCGCGCCTTCGACGGCGACACGCACGCCGACCGGATGAGCGCCATCTTGAGCGCGGAGCCGAAGCCGCTTCCGTCCGAGATCGAGGACGCCGCCCCCGGCATCACGGCGGTCATCGCCCACTGTCTCGAGAAGGGCGTCGACGATCGATTCGACACGGCGCGCGATCTCGCGTTCGCGCTCTCGATGGTCGAGGCCGCGGTGAGCGCCGCACGTCGTTCGGCGACCGGCGCCGCGGCCGAAGACGCCGGGCACGGGCCGGGCGACGGCGCCGCCGAGACCCGACGGCACACCTTTCGGCGCACCACCTATCGCGAAGGCTCCATCCTCTCCGCCCGCTTCTCCCCCGACGGCCAGGGGATCTGCTACGGCGCGGCGTGGGAAGGCCGAAACGTCGAGCTCTTCTGGGCCTACCCCGGGAATCCGGAATCGCGCGCGCTCGGCTTTCCGAAGACCGATCTTCTCGCCATCGGCGCGACGGGCGAAATGGCGGTCTCCCTGCGGCGCCACAGCCGCGGAGGCTTCCTCTACACCGGAATGCTCGCGCGCATGCCGGTCGGCGGGGGCGCGCCCCGCGAGCTGCTCGACGACGTCTACGAGGCCGACTGGAGTCCCGACGGGCGGCAGCTCGCCGTCATGCGGGAAGAGGCGGGGCGAACTCGGATCGAGTACCCGATGGGAACTCCGATCTATCAGACGACCGGCTGGGTGAGCCACATTCGCGTCTCGCGGGACGGGAAGCGGGTGGCCTTTCTCGATCATCCGACCCGGGGCGACGACATGGGGAGCGCCGCGGTCGTCGACACCGCGGGGAACGTGGCGAGGCTCTCCACGGGATGGAACAGCGCGAGAGGCCTGGCTTGGTCGCCCGACGGGAACGAGATCGTCTTCACGGCGTTTCGAACCGGGGTCGGGCGATCCCTCTACGCGGTGAGTCTCGACGGAAAGGAGCGTCCGATCCTCGAGGTGCCGGGCCACATGACGCTCTTCGACATCTCGCGCCAGGGAGCGGCGCTCGTCATCCTCGAGAACGAACGGGCGCGGACCCAGTACATGCCGCCCGGCGAGGCGATCGCCAGGGATCTGACGTGGCTCGACTGGACGCTCGTCCGGGCGCTATCGCCCGACGGATCCCGCATTCTCTTCGACGAAACCGGCGTGGGAGGCGGCGATCTTCACTCGGTCTATCTCCGCGGCACGGATGGGTCGCCCGCGATCCGTCTCGGTGACGGCGCCTGTTTCTCCATGTCGCCCGACGGACAATGGGCGCTCGCGGGCGTCGGCTACGCGCCGACGCGGCTCGATCTCCTCCCCTGCGGCGCGGGCACGGCCCGCACCATTCCCGCGGCGGGGCTCGACGTCCATCACGCGGTCTGGTTCCCGGACGGCGAGACACTCTGCGTGATGGGGCAGGAGGAAGGCCACGGAACGCGGCTCTACAAGGTCGACTCCGTGACCGGCAAGTTCGAGGCGTTCACCGACGAGGGGATCAGCGCGACCGACCTGCTCGTCTCGCCGGATGGATCGCTCGTCGCCGCCCGGGGCCCCGATCTTACGATGATGCGCTTTCCGGTGGCCGGTGGAACGCCGGAGCCGGTGAAGGGCTTCGCGACCAACGACCGGCCGATCCGCTGGAGCAAGGACGGCGGCGCGATCTTCGCCTTCACGCGCGGTGTCCTGCCGTCCAAGATCCATCGGATCGACCTCGCCACCGGCGAACGAACGGTCTGGGCCGAACTCGCTCCGACCGATCCGACCGGAGTGGAAGGACTCACGGGTGTCCGCATGACGGACGACGAGCGCGGCTACGCCTACGCGTATTCGCAGCGGCTGAACGATCTCTTCGTGGTGGAAGGGCTCTTCTAGGCGAGCCCTTCGCTACTTCGTCGAAGCCGCCGCTTCCCCCATCGAATCGGCCAGGTTCTTGTCCATCAGGGTAATCTCGATCCTTCGATTCTTCTGACGCCCCTCGGGCGTGTCGTTCGCGGCGACCGGCTGGTACTCGCTTCGGCCCGTCGCGACGAGCCGCTGCGGATCGATCTTGCATTCGTCCTGGAGGAACCGGACGACGTGGGTCGCCCGCATCGCGGAGAGTTCCCAGTTCGTGATCCGCCCCTTCAGCGGCACGTTGTCGGTGTGTCCCACGACGCGGATCACCTTGTCCTGGTACGCGGCCATGGCGTCGCCCACCTTCTTCAACACCTCCTGTCCGCCCGGCTTGATCGTCGCGCTGCCCGTGTCGAAGAAGATCTTCTCGGCAACGTCGACCGTGAGCATGTTCTTGTACTGCCGGATCTGGAGGTTCCCCTTGTTCACCTCCTGCGAGAGCTTGTTCACCACGGCGTCGTACTGCGTCACCGTTTCCTCGTGCGTCTTCTTCAGCGCGTCGCGCTCGTCCGCGAGCGTTCTCTTCTGCGCCTCCAGCTGGACGATTTCCCCCTTCAACTGCGTGTTGTCCTGGGCGAGTTCCTCCGCCCTCTGCTGAAGCGACGATTTCTCGTTCTCGAGCAACGACCGCTCCGCCTGGAGCCTGTTGAACTTCGACGAGGAGACACATCCGGCGAGGCCGAGCACGAGCGCGAGCGAGACGCCGGTCCTGAGGGTTCCGTTCATCGGGATCCTCCTTTGAAGCGACGGCCGGCCCCATGATCGCCGCGGGGCGCGACATGGGACCGATGACCACTGGAGCCCTGGGATGAATCCGCTCCCCCGAGCGGACCCTGGAGTTATCGGCCCGGACCGGAAAGGGATTAGCGGGTCGGCGCGAAATGGCCGCGACGAGCCACTCGGACCGCGCGAACGCGTTGCGGGATGCGAGTTTCGGTGCGTCGGGAACGCGGGGTGCAACGGACTTCTTCCCTCCCGGTCCATCCGTTCGGTATACATTCAAGACCGTGGCGGGTCGCAACCGTAGGGGGAAACGATGAGCAGGAGCCCGTTCGACGCCATCGTGATCGGCGCGCGCTGCGCCGGATCGCCGGTCGCCATGCTTCTCGCGCGGAAGGGGTACAGGGTCCTCGTCGCCGACAAGGCGACCTTTCCCAGCGACACGATCTCGACGCACTTGATCCACCCACCCGGCGTCGAGACGCTATCGCGGTGGGGAATCCTTCCCCGCGTGGTCGCGACGGGATGCCCGCCGATCGACACGTACGCGTTCGACTTCGGCCCCTTCACCATCGCCGGGGCGCCCGGCACCGAGGAATCCCCCGTCGCGTACGCCCCGCGTCGGACCCAGCTCGACACGCTGCTCGTGGAAGCGGCGTCGGAGTCGGGGGCCGAGGTCCGGGAGGGGTTCACGGTCGAGGAAATCGTCATCGAGGGGGGCCGCGTCACCGGCATCCGCGGGCATGGCCGGGCCGGGCAGTCCGTCACCGAGCGGGCGCGGATCGTGGTGGGAGCGGACGGACGCCATTCGATCCTCGCGAAGGCCGTGGCTCCCGAACAGTACAACGAGAGGCCGCCGCTCTTGGCGGCCTATTACACGTACTGGAGCGGGCTCCCGATGAACGGCCGCTTCGAGGCCTACATCCGCCCTTACCGTTCGTTCGCGGCCTGGCCCACGAATGACGACCGAACGCTCGTCATCGCGGGTTGGCCCTACGCGGAGTTCGAGGCGAACAAGAAGGACGTCGAGGGCAATTACCACAAGGTGATCGATCTCGCGCCCGCCTTCGCCGAGCGCATGCGTGGGGCGAAGCGCGAGGAGCGATTCGTCGGCACGGCGGTGCCGGGCTACTTCCGCAAGCCCTTCGGTCCCGGCTGGGCGCTTCTGGGGGACGCGGGCTACAACAAGGACTTCATCACGGCGTTCGGGATCACGGACGCGTTCCGGCAGGCGGAGCTCTGCGCGACGGCGCTGGATCGGTCCCTCTCCGGCGATCTCTCCTTCGACGACGCCATGGGAGAGTACCAAGCGGCGCGCGACGAGCACGCCGCGGCCCGATTCGAATTCACCTGCCAGCTGGCCACGCAGGATCCGCCGCCCGAGGACTTGCAGAAGATCCTGGCCGCGGTGCACGGCAACCGCGACGCGATGAACGACTTCGCGCGGGTCAATTCCGGCGTGATCTCGCCGGCCGAGTTCTTCTCGCCGGAGAACGTGGGCCGCATCTTCGAGGCCGCCGCGCGGTAGCCTCCGGATCGTCCCAGGTCAGTACTTCACACTGCAGCCATACGGCTGGCTGGCGGCCACCTCGATCTTCTTCCCGGACAAGGAGGCGTCGAGCGCCGCCGCGAGATAGTTCTTCGCCGTGACGATGTCGGCCTTGTCGGTCGACGGCTTGTCGTCGATCGCCCCGTTGTAGACGAGGGTCCCCTTCGGGTCGATCACGAACATGTGGGGCGTCGTCTTGGCGCCGTACGCCTTCCCCACGACGCCCTTGGGATCGAGGAGGAAGCGGCTCGGCGCCGCGCCCTTCTCCTCCATCGCCTTCTTCGCTTCGGGGCCGGTCACGTAGCCCTGTTTCCCTTGCGCGGAGGAGCAGACGGAGAGCCAGACGACACCCGCTTCCGTGTACTTCTTCTGGAGCTTCTGCATGTTCCCGCTGCCATAGTGCTTCCCCACGAACGGGCATTGGAAGTTCACCCACTCCAGCACGACGAACTTCCCCTTGAACGCGTCGAGTCGGACCGTCTTCCCGTCCGAATCGCGCAGCTCGATGGCGGGCGCGGGCTGCCCGACGATCGCGGCGGCTCGGCCTTCGGAGACCGGCGCGAGGATCAGCAAAACAGCCAGGGCGATGATCCGAGTCATGATCGATTCCTCCTGAGAGCGAAGCGGGCCAGCAGGGCCGCGAGGCCGAAGCCCGCGACCGCGATCAAAACGATGTGCCACGAAACCGGCGGCCGCGAGTCCGCGGGCGAATCCGGCGCGGGCGCGGGGTCGCCGCGCGCCACGGGGACGTCGACCCGGACCGCGGCGCGCGGGGTCGAGCCGGAGCGACCCTCGAGAACGAGTACCCCGGTTAGACGCTCCGGAGTCCCCTGAGCGTTGGCGGCCGGGATGGCCGTGAGCCGATAGCCGTCCCCGGTTTTTTCGAACCCCTGGGGCGCCGCGTAGTCCACGACCAGGGGCTCGTCCACGAAGAGGTACGCCCCACGCGGGGCGGCGCCCCGGGGAGCGCGGAATTCGAGCGAGATCGCGCGCGCTCCGGCTTCCGCGCGGAACGCCCAGCCCTCGGACGGCGCGGGCATGCGGGCCCGCGCCTCGGCGAAGGAGGGAGCGGCCTTACCGGGGGACGGCGTCTCCGGACGCACCGGAAGCGAAAGTCTCAGCTCGGAGGAGCCGGGCACGCAGACGTCGGCGCACTCGAGCCACTCGAACGTACCCGCGAGCGTGGCGGAGTCGCCGGCGAGGCGCGCGGGCGGGACGATCTCGATCGGGAGAAGGACCTCTCCCTGGTATCCGTAGCTCATCGAGCCGTCGTCCAGGAAACGCTCGGGCGCCGGCCACTCGATCGGCCCGGCCGAAAAACCCTCCGGCAGATTCCAAACGATCTTGGGCGGAAGCCCGGCGTCCCCGGGATTCCGCCAGTAGGTGTGCCACCCCGTCCGCATCGACATGCGAACGCCGACGTAAAAGGGCCGGCCCGGCTCGACGGTCGCCGTCTCCGACAGGAGCGCCACCGTGACGTTCTCGCTCGCGCGGGCCGACGACGGCAGCAACGACGACGCGAACGCGACGCCCACGAGCAGACAGAGCGGCCGGGAGCGCGCCGGTGCATGACGTGTCATGCCTCGATACTACCTAACTCAGCCCGCGAATCTCGCCGTCCACCAGATCCATCCGCTCGGCCTGCGGCGAGGCGGGAAGGCCCGGCATCCGCATGATGTCGCCGAGAAGGGGAACGACGTAGCCGGCGCCGGCGGCGAGGAGAAGGTCCCGGACGGTGATCTCGAAATCCTCCGGGCGACCCACCGCCTGCGGGTCGTCGGAGAGCGACTTCTGGGTCTTGGCCACGCAGAGAGGGAGCGCGCCGAAGCCGAGCGATTCGATCTGGACGAGAGCGCGCCGCGCCGCCGGGCTCCAGACCACCTCGTTCGCGCCGTACATCGCCCGCGCGATCTTCTCCAGCTTGCCCGGGATCGGCTCGCCCCAGTCGTAGAGCGGCGTGAAAGGCTTCGCGCGACGCTCGGCATGTGCCATGACCGCCTCGGCCAGCGCGGTTCCGCCCTCGCCGCCGCGCGCGAAGACGTCGGAGATCGCAAAGGGCGCCCCGTGCGCGTCGCACCATCCGCGCACGACGGCGATTTCCTCTTCCGTGTCGCTCGCGAAGCGGTTCAACGCCACGACCGGCGACTCGCCGAAGATCCGGATGTTCTCGACATGCTTGGCCAGATTGCCGAGGCCGCGTTCCACGGCCCCTGGGTCGGGCGCCGCCGGGGCGCCGCTCGCAGCGCCGTGCCGTTTCAGTGCGCGCACCGTGGCGACGAGCACCACCGCCGCCGTGTCGAGCCCGGCCGAGACGCACTTGATGTCGAAGAACTTCTCGGCGCCGAGGTCGAAGCCGAAGCCCGCCTCCGTGACCACCCAGTCGGCCCGCGCGAGAGCGAGCTTCGTGGCGACGACCGAATTGCAGCCATGCGCGATGTTGGCGAAGGGGCCTCCATGGACGAGGGCGGGAACGCCGTCCGCGGTCTGAACCAGGTTCGGAAGCATCGCGTCCTTCAGGAGCACCAGCATGGCGCCGACCGCCTTCAGATCGGCGGCCGTCACCGGAGCGCGCCCCGCGGTGAGGGCGACGACGATCCGCGCCAGGCGGCGGCGGAGATCGTCGTACCCCTCCGCGAGACAGAGCGCGGCCATCACCTCCGAGGCCGGCGTGATGTCGAACCCGGTCTCGCGCGGCACGCCCTCGAGCACCCCGCCGAGTCCGATGACGACGTGCCGAAGCGCGCGGTCGTTCATGTCGATGACGCGGCGCCAGCTGACGCGGCGCGGATCGACGTCGAGCGCGTTGCCGTAGTGGATGTGGTTGTCGAGCATCGCCGCGAGGAGATTGTGCGCGGCGCCGATGGCGTGGAAGTCGCCGGTGAAGTGGAGGTCGATGTCGCCTTCGGGCACGAGCCGGGCTAGACCGCCGCCGGTGGCGCCCCCCTTCTTCCCGAACGTCGGCCCGAGCGAAGGCTCGCGGAGCGCGAGGCAGACGCGGCGGCCGAGCCGGGCGAATCCCTGCGCCAGGCCGATCGAGGTAGTCGTCTTCCCTTCCCCGGCGTCGGTCGGAGTGATGGCCGAGACGAGGACGAGCCGGCCCCTCGGCCGGCCCGAGTCCAGAGCGTCGAGCGTGACCTTCGCCTTGTCGTGGCCGTAGGGGACGAGCTGGGAGGGCGTCAAACCGAGATCGGCGGCGACGTCGAGCAGGGGACGAGGCGAGAGAGGTCGCGTCATGTCTCACAGACTCCACGGTGGGCACGACGCGACGCGGTCAACGACGCATCGGCGGGCTCTCCGGATCGGGGGCGAGCGCCGTCGGCGCGTCCGGCTCGGGTCGTTCCAGTCGATCGATAGGGACTCGTTCCCATGCTTCGGTGTGACTCAGCGCGCCGACGATGGTCCCGACGAGCGCGCCCAGGATGCCCCACTCGGTCGCGCCGATCTTCGCCTTCTCGGCGGTCGTATAGCCGGCCAAGGCGCCGCTGTTGTCGCCCGCGAAGAGCGCGGCTCCGATCACGGCGCCTGTCAGCGTTCCGATCCAGAGCCCCCGCAGGGTCCGGGCGTGCCTTCCCCGGCTGACCTCCAGCGACGAAACAGTGCTCAACGGAATCGCCAGGGTCGATTGCGTGCCGGCCAGGTAAAGCGAGTCCTGCCCCACGAAGTTCAGTGTGCCGGTCACGCGTCGCGGGAGTCCGGATGCCTTCACCCGGACGAGCGACGAATCGAGTCTACTCCATTTCGGCTCCTCGTCCCGAGCCGCGGCCGGCGCCGCGGCCGGCGCCGAATACCAGGCCGCCAGCAGCAGGCAGCACGCCGCGGCCGCCCATCGGATCGACCCATTTCGTTTCATGGTGCGCCTCCCCCGTTTCCTTCACATCCGTCCTCGGCTTCCTCGCCATCGCTGGTCTCTATCAGGTAGAACGGATGGCGCGGACCCCGCCGAACGGAGAACCGGGCGATCCGCCGCTCGGCCGGGCGCGCCGATGGCGGCCCATGGGGCCGAGGGGGGCGAAGGGGCCGACGGCTGGACAGGAAGTCAGCATCGCGGGGGCGCAAAGGGGTGCCACGCCGACCGGGGCGGTGGCCCTGCCGGAACCATCCGGCGCCCGGTCGACGTGGCGTACTGCGGGGTGCTGCCTCGGAGGGGGGAATCGGCTACGTCGTCAGAATCACGACGTGCTTCACCTTCCGGAATTCCTCGGCGTTGAGGATCTTGAGCTCGACGGTCTTCTCGTCGACCGGCTGGATCACGTAGCTCGTGGCCGGCTGGGCGCTGATCACCTGGGCCTTCTCGGCCGGAATCCGGATCACGTTCTCCTGATCGGTGTCGAGCGGCGTGAAGGAAGCCTCGTTGAACTGTCCGGTCGGCTTCACCGTCTTGCCGAAGCCGAGGACGCCGCCCTTCGACTCCACCACGCCCGACGTCGTGAGCTCCTTCTTCGTTCCCACCGCGTAGAACACGGTCGCGAGCTCGTGCTGCTTGGCCGTGATCTCGTCCTGCTTGATCGTCAGCTCCACTTCCTGCTGATTGACCTGCTGGGAGAGCCCGGCGACCCGCGTCGAAAGCGTGTCGACCTGCCCGTTCAGCGAGGCGATCTGCTGCTCCTTTTCGCTCACCGAGTTCTTCAGGCCCGCGATCATCTTCTCGAGCCCCTGGATCTTCACGCCGCTTTTCTTGAGGCGCGTGTCGAGCTCCTCGATCCGCTCCTTCGTCCGCTCGATCGCCGACTTGAGCATCGCGATCCGCGAGAGGGTCGTGTCGTGGATCGTCTGCGGCGTCTCGAGCTGCGTCGACGGCGGCACGGACCTCGAGTCGTTCGGACCGAGCACGATGGCGCTCAACGAGTCCTGAATCGAGACGATTTCGTTGACCGCGCGGTCGTACCGCTGCTGCATGTCCGCCTGGTCCGCCGTCGCCTGCTGGAACTGAGCCTCGGACTTCTTGTACTTCGAGTAGCTCACGGCGGTGGCGCCCAAGAGCACCGCGCAGCCGATTGCCAAAATGGCTACCACACCTCGACGCATGATCGGATCTCCTCTCGGATGCTGTTCCTCGTCGCGATTCGTGTTGAGCGGTCGCGGGGCTCGGGAATGGCCCGCGACGCGGCCGTCCCCGGGGGCTTTTCTCGCGACGAGGGCCGTCTAGCGCATAACGTGTGCCATCGGGACGAGGGGGCGATGAAAAAGGCCTCTCCGCCCGATGCGCAAGCGGTTCGGCCGCAAGGCGCTGCCGGAACTCCGCGGCTCGCGGGGGACGCCGCCCGGGGTCGGCCGCCGCTCCCCGGCCCTGTACATCCCGGAACAGGGGACTGTCCAGTTGGCCGCCGGCGTCCGGATTCGGCAGCAAGGAGCGGATAGTCCTTCCGGGCCGACCCGGCCTACCGTGGGGGACCCCAGACAAGGAGAACCGTCATGAACTATCGCGTGATCGGGCTCGAGCCCGCCCCTTTCAGGCAATTCTTTCAACTCGGCGACGACGAACTTGCCACGTTCGGAGCCAAGCGGGTGATCGCGGACGGGCCGAACGCGTTTCCCTGTCGCGTGAGCCTCGAAGATGCCGCGCCCGGCGAGGAACTCCTGCTCCTCCCCTACCGGCACCACACGGGGCCGTCACCCTACCAAGCCTCGGGGCCGATCTACGTGCGGCGAAACGCGGAGACGCGCCACGACAGCGTGAACGCCATACCCCGGATGCAGCTTCGACGGCTCTGCTCCGTGCGCGCCTACGGCGCGTCGGGCGATCTCGCGGTGGCGGACGTCGTGCCGGGAACCGAATTGGAAGCGTTGCTGCTCCGATTCCTCGATCGCCCCGACGTGAGCGAGATCCACGTCCACAACGCGCGGCCGGGCTGCTTCGCGTTTCGCGTGGAGCGGGCGTAGGGCCGGGGCTCGGCGCGGAGCGGCCTACTGCGGAGTCCAGCGCGGGATCGAGAGGAAGAGGCCGTCCCGCCAGCCGACCTGATAGACGAGCCAGGCGCCGAGGAGGAGGGAGAGGGCGCCGGTGGCGATCCGGAGGATGCGCGCCGAGCCGCCCCAACGCCGCGTGACCGCCGAGAGCGGCATCGCGAATCCGGTCGTGACGATCGTCATGCCGAGGAGCGTGCCGAGTCCGAAGACGAGCAGGTAGGCGCAGGCCCACGCCGGATCGCGCACGGTCGCGAGGACGAGCAGAGCCACCGCGGCGCTCCCGGCGAGCCCGTGCGCCATCCCGACGACGAAGGCCTTCCCCGTCGGCGGGCGCCCGGTTCCGTCTCCCAGTCCCGCGTCGTCGTGATCGTGGCGTCCCCTCAGATTCCAGAGGCCGACCGTCACCAACGCCACCGCCACGACGAACTCGAGCGCGAGACCGACGCGCGGCGGCACGACCCAGTTGAAGAGAACGATCGCCGCGCCGACCACGAAGAGCGTGAGGGTGTGTCCCAATCCCCAGGCCGCGCCGAGGAGCGCGGCGGGCGTGACGCGGCGCGTCCGCGCCGTGATGGCGGTGACGGCGACCACGTGATCGGGGTCGGCCGCGTGTCTGAGCCCGAGGACGAGCCCGAGGGCGAGGAGCGGGAGCGGATTCATCGGTCCCGAAGCACGGCGACGCACTCGATCGTGCCGCCCTGCCCGAACGCGGCCTCGAGCGACGTGGCGATCGCCGCCGGGAGCATCAGGACTCCCGCGATCGCCGCCTGGAGCGCCAGCGAGAGCGCCGGGGCTGCGGGCCGGTTCCCCTTCAAGAGTTCGTAGAGCTGATCCCGCGGAAATCCGAGCGAGTTCAGCGCGCTCTGCTCGTAGCCGTAGAGATTCTGCTCCCACGAGAGGTGCCGCACGCGGCTCAGCCGGAAGCCGGCCGAATCGAGCGCCCGGCCGAGCGACGCCGGATCGAAGTGGAGGAGGTGCCGCGGCGGATCGAGGTGGAACCAGGAGCCTCCGAAGAGCCTCGCCTGCCAGGAGCCGACGTTCGGCACGGCGAGCATCAGGAATCCTCCGGGGCGAAGCCATGCGCGGCAGTAGCGCAGCGCTTCGTCGGGATCGCGCAGGTGCTCCAGGACGTGCCAGACGGAGATGATGTCGAAGTGGCCGGCCGGGTACGTGTCGGGCCGGAGCGTTCCGAAATGAAGTCGAAGCCCCTTCACGCCGGCCGCCCGGCGACCCGACTCCGCCGAGTACTCCGTCCCGTGCGCTTCGAAACCGAGGGGGAGCAGCCGCGCCAGGAACTGGCCGCTTCCGCATCCGATGTCGAGCACGCGCGTCGGCTCCCCCGGCGCGCGGGCGATTCCCGAGGCGAGGCGAACCGCGTCCCGCGCGCGGCTCCCGCGGAAGTAGTCGACGAACGCCTCGATCGGCCCGATGAACTTCGATTCCCCCTCGCCGTAGTACTGCCGGTCGTAGCTCGCCGCGAGATCCGCGTCGGACGGGATCGGGTCGAGCATCTTCCGCCCGCAGCTCGCGCAGCGAACGAGCGTGTACCGTCCCATGGGCGCCACGATCCGCACGCCGGTCGGCTCGACGGCGCCGCCGCAGCCGCACGCGCTAACGCGGTTCATCGCCCACCGATTTCCGGAACGCCGCCCCGATGCTCGGGTCGAGCCGCATCGCCTCGCGGGCGTCTTCGAGCGCGCGAGTCCGGTCCCCCACCGCGGCCCAGGCCTGGCTCCGCGCAAGGTGGAAGCCGCCCCGTCTCGGCTCGCCGGCCGGCGCGAGCCGGAGGGCTTCGTCCAGCGACGCGATCGCTTCCCGGTCCTTCTTCAGCGCGAGCAACGAAGTTCCCACCAATCCGTAGTAGAGGTAGTTCGACGGGTCGCCGGGGGCGAACGCGATGACGCGGCGGCCCTCCTCGACGGCGCGTTCGTGGTCTCCCGCCAGACTGTACCCGATGGCGCGGTTCGCGTAGGCGTCGCGGAATCGGGGGCTCAACTCGATCGCCCTCGAGACGTCGGCGATGCCGCCGGCGAGGTCTCCCTGCTTCAGCTTGACGCCGCCTCGATTGTTCCACGCCTGCTCGTACCCGGGGCGAAGCGCGATGGCGCGATCGAAGCAGGCGATGGCCGAGTCACCCTCTCCCAGGTCCCCCAGCAGCATTCCCCGATTGTTCCACGCGTACGCCACCGTCGGATCGATGGCGAGCGCCTTGTCGTAATCCGCGAGCGCCTTGCCGTATTCCTTGGTCGTTGTCTGATAGTAGTAGCCCCGATTGACGTAGGCGTCCACGCTCCGATCGGGATCCTTCCGAATCGTGTCGTTCCAGAGCGACTCCGAATTCTGCCAGACGTCGCATCGCTGCCACGTGCCCACGAGGCAGACCGGGAGGAGGAGGAGGGCTCCGGCCGCGAGCGCCCGTCTCCAGGCAACGTCGTACCGGGAGCCGGCGGCCGTGTCATCGAGCGGCCACGCGAGCGCGAACGCCAGGCCGATGTAGGGGAGATACGTGTAGCGGTCCGCCATCACCGCCTTTCCGACCGTGACGAACTGGAGCACCAGGACGATGTTCACGAAGTAGAACGCGAGCCCGAAGAGCGCGGGCCGATGCCGTCTCAGGAGGTAGAGCGCGAGGGGAAACCCGACCGCCGCCGCGACGAACGCGAGGTAGAACTCGATTCCGGGCCCCCGCCCTCCGACGTTCGGGACGGGATAGATCGCCGAGAGGTGCGTCGGCACGACCAGCTTCACCACGTACATCACCAATCCGTACGTCGCGGAGAGGACCCTCGTGAGCGGGTCCCACTGCTTCTCGAGCGCTCCGCCCGCCTCTTGAGCCCGGACGGTCAGAACCCCCGCGGCGATCGCGGCGGCGAACCAGGCCGATTTTTCGAGGAGGAGGCGCGGCGACCAGGCGCGGCGCCGGTACCAGTCGATGGCGAGGAGCGCGAGAGGAAAGACGACCGCCGCCGGCTTGGACGCCAGGGAGCCGACGAACGCGACGGTCGTCGCGACCCACCACCACCAGCGCCCCCGCTGGAGGTACTGGAGATAGGCGATCAGCCCCGCCAGGTAGAAGAAGGCGTAGAGCACGTCCTTCCGCCCGGAGATCCAGGCGACCGACTCGACGTGCATCGGGTGGATGCCGAAGATCAGGCTCGTCACGATCGTGGTCCATCGCCGTCCCCCGCTCAGCATCCAGACGAAGGCGAAGACCAGCGCCGTGTTGGCGAGATGGAGAAGCAGGTTCAGAGCGTGGTAGGAGCCCGGATGGAGCCCCGAGATCCGGTAGTTCGCGGCGAGAGAGAGAATCGTCAGGGGATGGTAGTTCGCGGCGATGGGCGTCGTGAGGATGACCCCGAGGTCGGGCCTCGCCACGTGTGGATTGCCGAGGACGTACTGCGTGTCGTCCCAATTCGTGAAGTCGTTGTCGAGGCTGGGAACGTAGACCGCGAAGGTCAGCGCGAGGATTGCCGCGAGTTGGATCGACGTCGCGAGCCCGCGCTTCACGCCGCCGCGCGCCCCCCGGCGTTCCGAAGGTGGGCCGGGAAGTGGCGCGAGCGGATGAGCCCCGCCCGCGCCGCCGCGAACTCGAGCGCGGTGCCGACGCAGCCGAAACCGTAGCGGACGCTCCGCGCGAAGTTGATCGAGGAGGCGTCGGTGGCGTAGCGCGTCGGGCAGCTGACCTCGGCCACCGTGTATCCGGTCCAGATCACCTGCGCCAGCATCTGGTTGTCGAAAACGAAGTCGTCCGAGTTCTCGTCGAGCGGGAGCTGTTCCAGGATTTCGCGCGAGAAGGCCCGGTAGCCCGTGTGGTACTCGGAGAGCTTCGCCCTGAGGAAGAGGTTTTCGAAGAGCGTCAGCCCGCGATTGGCGACGTACCTCCAGAGCGGCATCCCGCTCTTCCGGGCGTAGCCTCCCAGGATGCGGGAGCCGATCACGCACGGATAGAGGCCCGATCGAATGAGCGCCACCATGGCCGGGATCAGCTTCGGCGTGTACTGGTAGTCGGGATGCACCATGATCACGATGTCCGCGCCGGCGGCCAGGGCGGCGCGGTAGCAGGTCTTCTGGTTTCCGCCGTAGCCCAGGTTCCGCTCGTGCTGCAGCACCTGCGCCCCGGGGAGACTCCGCGCCACCTCCACCGTCCGGTCGCGGCTCCGGTCGTCGACGACGATGACGTGATCGACGACGCCGAGCGACATGACCTCGTCGTAGGTCTTCCGCAGGGTCCCTTCGGCGTTGTACGCCGGCATGACGACGACGACTTTCGACGTGGATGGCACGGGCGGCACCCCTTGGTTGGAAAGGTCGGTCACGGCGCGTTCGGCTGGGACGGCGGGGAGGGCGCGGCCGCGACGCCTAGGCGGCGCGCCTCGTCGGCGTCGCTCCGAGCGCCGGTCGAATCGCCGAGGGCGAGCCGCGCGCGGCTCCGGCTCGCGTAGTAGACGCCGAGCCGCGGATCGCCGCCCGGGGTCGTCCGAATCGCCTCGTCGAACTCGCGGACGGCTTCGTCGTTTCGGCCGAGGGCCTCGAGTTCGATGCCGATCGCGTGGACGTAGACGAAGTTGTCGGGGTTCCCCGGCTTCATCCGGAGAGCCAGCCGCAGATCGGCGATCGCGTTCTCGTGCTGCTTCAAGATCGAGTAGGCGAGCGCCCGGTTCGTGTAGGCGCCCCAGATGCGCGGGTCGCTCTCCAGGGCCCGCGTGAAGTCGACGACCGCCCCCGCCGCGTCGCCGCGGCTCAGCTTCACGCCGCCGCGGTTGCTGAGCGCGGAGGCGAACGTCGGGTTGATCGTCAGCGCCCGTTCGAAGCAGACGGCCGCCGAGTCGATCTGATTCATCTGCGCGAGCGCCATGCCCTTGAAGTTCCAGGCCCGCGCCACGCCGGGGTTCAGGTTGATGGCCCGGTCGAAGTCGGCGACCGCCGAGCGGTAGTCGCGCCTCACGTCGCGGAAGTATTCGCCGCGATGGGTGTAGGCGTCGTAGATCTTCCCCGGGTACTTGCCGATCGTGTCGTTCCAGAGGGTGAGGGAGTTCTGCCAGACGTCGCAGCGGCTCCAGGTCTGCGCCGCGCAGATCGGCGCGAGAAGGAGCAGGCACGTCGCGAGAACCGGCCTCACGGCGCCGGGAAGCGGCGCGTCCCCCGGCCGCGCGTCGAGCCACCAGGTGAGCGCGACGAGGAGCCCGATGTACGGGACGTACGTGTATCGGTCCGCCATGATGGCCTGCCCGACCGTCGTGAACTGGAGGACGAGGACGATGTTGACGAGGAAGAAGAGAAGTCCGAAGAGGACGACGCGGCTCTTCCGGCAGAGATAGACGAGCGGCGGGATCGAGGCGAGGAGCGCCGCGAACGCGACGTAGAACTGGGTCCCGGGCCCCTGGGTCGAACCCTCGTAGTGAACGTAGGGATAGATCGCCGAAAGGCCGAACGGAAGGAAGAGCTTCACCACGTACATGACGAGTCCGTAGGAGGCGAAGAGGATCTTGTGGAAGAACTTCCACTGGATCGCGGTCGCCCCGACGGAATGCTGCGCCTGGAGGGTGAGGTATCCCAGGGCGCCCGCGAGGAGGAAGAAGGGGAGCTTCTCGAGGAGGACGGCCGGCGTGAGCTTCCGGCGGCGATACCAGTCGAGCAGGAGGAGCACGACCGGGAAGACGACCGCCGCGGGCTTCGACGCGAGCGAGAGCACGCACGCGAGGAAGACCGGCACGAGCCAGATCCGTCGCTTCGAGTCGAGGTACCGGAGATAGAACGTGAGGCCGAGGAGGAAGAAGAAGGCGTAGAGAACGTCCTTCCGCTCCGCGACCCACGCCACCGATTCGACGTGCATCGGATGGATGCCGAAGAAGAGCGCCGTCGCCGCCGTCGTCCAGAACCGCCCCTTGGAGAGCCTCCGGACGAAGACGAAGACGAGCGCCGTGTTCGCGAGGTGAAGCAGGAGGTTGAGCCAGTGATAGGAAGCGGGCTGGAGCCCCGAGATCCTGTAATTGAGCGCGAGCGACCAGACGGTGAGGGGGTGGAGGTTCCCGGCGATCGGGGTCAGGAGGATCGTGGCGAAATCGGGGCTCGCGATGAGCTGATTGTCGGTGACGTAGGTGTTGTCGTCCCAGTTCGTGAACTCGTTGTCGAGCGCGGGAAGGTAGACGACGAAGGTGACGGCGAGGATCGCCGCCAGCCAGAGCCACCACCGCGCGGCCGAGGCCTCGCCCCGAGACGGCTTCCCCGCCGGCGGTCCGGAGCCGCCCGGCTTCTTCGCCTTGGTTTTCGTGGAGGGGGACATTCCGCTAACGGTAGCCCGGAGCCCCACATGGCGACAAGCCCGTTGGAACGCGTGGTGGCCCGGCGAAGCTCCCAGGCTCCGCGGGCCACCGGTATCTCACCGCCGCGAAATCGCGTCAGTTGCCGAAGATGATCCTCTGCGCCTCGCCGAGCGCTTCCTCCCACGTCTCGCCCTCGGCGAGCGCAAGACCAATGGAGGCGAATCCGACACACATCACGTCCACGGACCGCGACTTCGGGCCCACCGCGATCGCCTCGACGACCCAAGTGGAGAGGCCCAGCTTCCGTGCCCGTTTCTGCGCTTCCTGTCGCGTCATGATCGCCACCCCCTTCCGGGTTCGACTTCCGGTAGAGGGCTATCGCATGGGGCGTGCCGTGAGTGGGAGGAATCGGAGGAGCGGAATCTGGGCGTTTAACTTATTGTAAATAAGAGACTTATCCACGGAGGCCCGGCGCCCTCTCCGTGGCGCCGCCCTCCCCGCCCCTGGGGATTTGGTCATTTCCGCCAACTCTGTGGCTGTCCACACACAGCTCCGGCCCGGGCGGAGAGGCGTCAGCCCTGGCTCGAGTAGCCCCCGTCGACGGGAAGGGCGACGCCGGTCACGAAGTCGGAGGCCGAGCTGGCGAGAAAGAGCGCCGCGCCGACGATGTCCTCGGGCGTCCCCCACCTCCCGGCGGGCGTTCGCGCGACCACGCGCTCCTCGAGCCCGGGAACCTGCGCGCGGGCCTGGGCCGTGAGCTCCGTGTCGATCCATCCCGGCAGGATCGCGTTCACCTGGATCCGGTCGGGCGCCCACGCCGCGGCGAGCGACTTGGTGAGCTGGACGAGCCCTCCCTTGCTGGCGGCGTAGGCGGCCGCGTACGACGCGCCGAAGATCGAGAACATCGACCCGACGTTCACGATCTTGCCGCCGCCCCCTTTCTTCAAGGAGGGGTGGGCCGCGCGGGAGAGGCGGAACGCGCCGGTGAGGTTCGTGTCGAGCACGCTCTCCCACTCGTCCATCGAGAGTTCCTGGGGCGCCTTTCGGACGTGGATGCCGGCGTTGTTCACCAGCACGTGAAGGGCCCCGAATCGGGCGACCGTCTCCTCCACCGCCGCCGCCGCGCCGGCGTCGTCGCGCACGTCGAGCGGAAGCGCGATCGCCTCGCCGCCCAGCGCGCGGAGTTCCGCCACGGCCGCGTTCGAACGAGCGGCGTCGCGGGCGCCGACGGCCACCCGCGCCCCCGCGCGAACGAAGCCGCGCGCGACGGCGAGTCCGATGCCGCGATTCCCGCCCGTCACGAGCGCCACCTTGCCGTCGAGTCGAAAGATGGACGAATGGGGCTCCATGGCTAGCCTCCCAGGAGCTCCTGCTCCCAGCGCTCCCGCCCGCGAAGCAGCGGCTTCAGGGCGAGGATGCCCGTCGGACCGATCGACTTCTCGAGGAATCGCAGCTCGTCGAGGTTCTCGCGCACGGAGGGATCCATCGGGATCTCGATTCCCGCGGCGCGCGCCATCATCATCCCCTTCGCCCGGAGCGAGAGCTCGAGCTGCACGCGCAGCATGCAGAGCATGTCGGCCACCACCGCGCCCGGCAGGCGCGATCGAAGCTCGGAGAGATATTGCCCGACGCGAGTCTCCACCACTTCGCCCGAAAGGATCTGCTCGAGCGCCTCCACGTCGCGGTCCATCCCGGCGCCGAGCCAGTCGCGCGTCGCCCGCTCGCTCCGCTCGAAGACGAGGCCCAGGACCGTCGGCATGACCGCGAGGAGGATGGCGGTCGAGACGAGCGGCGGGAGGATGAAGTGGTTGAATCCGACGTGAATCGCCAGCGCCACGGCGAACCCCGGCAGGAACCAGCGGAAGGCGCGGGAGTCGTTCCGCTCGGTCAGTCCCTTGCCCAGGATCGCGAAGATCGCCGTGGTCGTGCCGTGCATGACCGCGGTGCCGAGGCCGCGGACGACCCAGAGCCCGAGGCTCTCGGTTCCCATGGTGTGGGCATAGTAGAGATTTTCCAGGAGCGCGAACCCGGTGCCGAGCGCGAAGCCGTGGATGGCCGCGTCGACGAGAAAGCCGAGGCGCCCGGAGCGGACGAGCCAGAAGACCGTGGCGGCCTTCGCCGATTCCTCGACGAGGGGGGCGAGGAAGCGCGGAAGGGCGTCCGGCGCCACGCCCAGGTACCGCACGGCGGCCACGTTCGCGAGGAGGGAAACGGCGGCGGCCAGGACGCCGGCGACGAGGCTCTTCGCCACGTCGGCCCCGCGGACCAGCTTGAAGGAGTCGAGCAGCACCAGCGCCGCCAGAAACGCGGTGACCGGCGCGAATCCGAGGAGGAGGTGAAGGACGTTCATCGGCCCGCGGGCTTCGTCTCCTAGAGAATCTTGAGCGAGATCATGTATTCGTTCTTCGGCGGCTCGTCCCGCTCGAGCGCCCGGGCGACTCCGCCGGAGAGGGTGAGCGGCTGCATCGTGAAGAGCTGGAACCGAATGTCGAGCTGCGCCCCCGCCCCCACGAGCGATCGGCGCGACGCCTCGTCGTCCAGGTTCGTCACGAGGCCGTTCGCGAAGACGGAGAGCCGCGCCCACGTGGCGTAGAAGTCGAGCCATCCCAGCCGGCGGAAGCGGATTCCCGGGAGATTCCAGTCGATCATCGCCTTCGTGAAGTTCCGGCCTCCCACCTCGTTCAGCTCGATGCCCGGGAACGCATAGTAGTATCGATACCGCTTCGGGTCGCCGTGGTCCACGATGTTGTTTCCGAATCCGCCGAAGTAGAAATTCGCGAACGGATCGTCCCGGTCTCCCGGCGACATGCCGGCCGCGCCCCGAAGCCAGATCGAGCCGTTCGTGAAGAGCCCGGGCGCGCCGAGCTCGAGGGTCGCGACGCCGAGCGGGTACCCCTTCCACCACGAATCGCTCGCGTAGCCCTGCCGCACCAGGTCCTGGTTGACCTCCAGCGACGCCTTCACGCCGCGCTCGACGTCGATCGCCCCGATCGAGGCGCCGACGTTCTTGTAGGCGAGGTCGGCGTGCGTCGCGACGAGAAAATCGAACCCCGGCGGGATCCCGATGTTCTGGTACGAGGGAAGCCGATCGAGGCCGCCGTAGCCGGCCACGCCCGCGGTGAGCTTCACCTCGCGCGGGCGCTCATCGAGGAGCGTCCGCTCGTACTCGGCCGACCCGCCGTATCCCTTCAGCCCGGTCTTCGTGGGCCCGCCCAGATCGTAGAACGAGGCCGGATTCCATCCCGCGCCGAACGTCCAGTAGGGCCGCTTGTACTGGCCCCGCAGATGCCAGCGCTCCCCTTCGGGGAGCCCCGTCGTGGGCGAGTAGGAGGCGGAGAGCGTGATGCGGTTGAATCCGAGCGGATCGGACATCGAGGTCGCGAGTCCCACCGCGGTGTAGACCTTGTAGCCCTCCACGATCGGATAGATCCCGGTCATCCCCACGCCCCATCGATGGTAGGGGCCCGACCCCGTGACGAGCGAATCGATGGAGATGCTGCTCGGCGGCGGGACTTTCCACGACCGGACCACCGGGTATCGCTCGGCGATCCGCGCGCCGAGATAGGTGATCGCGCTCACGTCGTTGAGAGGGCGGGCGTCGGTCACCAGGGCCGGCACGAACCCCTGCCCCGTGTATCGGAAGACGAGAAGCGAGTCGCCTCCGAGCGGGATGGGGCGGAAGAATCCCGTGTCCGTGTTGGTGACGATCTCCATGGCCCGCGACTCCAGGTCGTAGCGCCAGATGTTCGAGACGCCGGTGTAGTACGAGGAGCCGTAGAGGTACCGGCCGTCTTCGGAGAAGACGAACCCGGTCGGGATCGACGCGCCGAAGTCGTGGAGCACCGTCATGCTGGTGTCGCTGGCGGTCAGGCCCGAGGTCCGCATCAGGCGGAGCGTCTGTCGTCCATTGACCTCCGCGAAGGAGCCGGAGAGTCGCGTCCCGTCGGGCGAGACGGCCAGGTCGTAGAGATCCTGCCCGTACGGAAGCGAGAAGACGCGGTACCAGTCGTCATAGGGTGGAGGAACGCGGATCAGGGTCGAGATGCCGTTGTAGTGCCGCACGCCCCAGAGCGTGGAGTCGGCGGGATTCCAGGCCAGGTCCCCGGCGCGCAGGTTCTTGATGAGCGTCTTCGATTTCCCCGTGGCGAGATCGAGGGCGCAGAGATCGCGCCAGGCGTTGTTGTCGGTCGTGTAGAAGAGCCGGCCCGTCTTGGGATCCCCCGCCAGGGACGTCACGAAGTAGAGCGCCGCTCCCTTCACGTCGTGAATCCGGCGCGGATCTCCCCCCCCGAGCGTGATCGCCGCCACGTGCGCGAAGGTCCCCGGATACTGGACGCCCGCGTAGATCGTCTTGTTTCCGCGGTCGAGGATGGCGTTCGAGACGGAGCCGAGAGCGCGCGGCGAGAGATCGCGGTAGGGGGTGATGGGATATCGGCGAAGCGAATCGAGGTTCGCGCTCTGGAAGCCCCGTTCCCACGCGGTCCACTCGCGCCACCCCTGATCGAGCGAGCGCCCGAAGACCCTGTGGAACTGGCCCGCGACGGACCGCGCCGTCCCGGGCCGGCGCCCCACCCACGACACGATGGTCTCGGGGCCGTAGGTGTCGGCGAGATAGGAAACGAATCGCGTGCCGTAGAGATAGGAATTCACCCCCACCTGGAAATCGACCTTCGTCCCCTCCGATTCGAGCCCGAGAGGATCGTAGATGCGGGCGCTGTCGCGCACCATCGACCGGAAGACCATCTCGTCGTAGGGACCCTGCGCCCGGCCGATGCCGCCCGCCATCCACGTCTCGAAGAAGACGGCGGCGCCCTCGTGGTACCAGCGCGGCGCCGCGCGGCGCGGCAGCGTGAGCCACGAGTAGACCATCGTCTCCGGATGCTCGTTCGTCTCCTTGATCTTGCCGTGGAAGAGCGACCGGAAGAACTTGTCCGAGCCCGTCGCCTGGTCGACCGCGACGACGTGAACCCCCTCGTGGTTCATCGTGAAATTCATCCGCTCGTTGGAGGGACCCGACTCGTAGACGAAATTCGACGGGGCGATGTCCATGGAGAGCGTCGTGCGCGGGGCTCCCGCCACGCCGGCGTTCCCATAGTCGACCCCGTCGGCGAGATAGATGGTGACCTTCTCGTGGGGCGCGTAGCCGAAGAGGGAGCCGTGGAACCGCATCGAATTCGCGTAGCAGCGGGCGGCGTACGGCGCGAGATAGGAGAGCGCGGGCGCCGAGTAGATGATCCGGAATTCGGGAGCCTCGAGGACGGCGTAGTCCGCGCGCGCCGAGGGGGCCCGGGCGAAGCTTAGCGCGGCCAGGAGGGCCAGAAGCGAAACTCGGGCGAGGCGTGCGGCGAATGAAGCCTGATATCGAACGAGCGCGCGGTTCGCTTGCTTCGTCACGAAGCCCTCGAGGAGAAATGAGAAGGGAGACCTCGCCGGTCGGGGCGGGATCTCCTCATCGCTGCGTTGGGGAGGGCGGGGGCCCCGGGACTCGGGGCCCCCGCATTTCCGGGACGACTACGATCGTTGCGCTTCCCCGGCGAGGGGATTACTCCGCGCCGTTCGTGACGGCCAGCTCGAACTCGCGGGCGACGAGAGCCTTCTGGCCCAGGTCGGTGGAGACGAGCTTCTGGAAGTCGCCCGAGGCCAGGATCTTGCCCATTTCAGGCTCGGCGGCGAGCGCCTTGGCGAAGTTCTCGTTCGTGATCAGGAGGGCGAAGTCGGGGTTGCCGGTCACGAGCCGCTCGAACTCGGGGCTCTTCACGACCGCTTCCCACTCGTTCGCGATGACGTTCTTCTTCTCCCACTCGTTCGCGATCAGGTTCTTCTTCTCCCACTCGTTCGCGATGAAGTTGCGCTTCTCCCACTCGTTCGCGATCAGGTTCTTCTTCTCGTATTCGTTCGCGACGAGGTTCTTCTTCTCGTACTCGTTGGCGACGAGATTCTTCTTCTCGTATTCGTTCGCCACGAGATTCTTCTTCTCGTACTCGTTCGCGACGAGGTTCTTCTTCTCGTACTCGTTGGCGACGAGGTTCTTCTTCTCGAACTCGTTCGCCACGAGGTTCTTCTTCTCGAACTCGTTCGCGACGAGGTTCTTCTTCTCCCACTCGTTCGCGATCAGATTCCGCTTCTCCCACTCATTCGCGATCAGGTTCCGCTTCTCCCACTCGTTCGCGATGAGGGCCTTCTTCGCCATTTCGTCGCCCATGGCGAACTTGGCGAAGTCGCCGCGCTGCACGAGGGCGAGGAAGTCCGGATCCTTCACCATCTTGTCGAACTCACCCGAGGCGACGAGAGCCTTGAAGTTCTCGCTCTTCACGAGCTTCTGGAAGCCGGGGTCGCGGGCGAGACGGTGCACCACGTCGCTCTGAATGAGGTCGTTGAGCGCGGCCGGATCGATCGCAACGTCGCCGCTGGCGATCTGCTCCGTCTGGTACCGGTTGGCCACGCCGATCGTGCCCTCGAGGCCGTTCTTGGGCGGGATGACGCCCTTCCAGATGAGCACGCCGACCGTGACCGCAACGACGCCTCCGATGATCCCGAACATGCGCTTGTTCATGGTACTGACCTCCCCTGTTGGTGTTGCTTACCTGGACTCCGAGAAGTCCGTCCTCAACTTCGTCCGGACAGATTCGCCGCCCGCTCGAAGTTCCAGATCGAGCGGCGCACTGTGCGCCGACTCGCTACGAAGGGAGAGGGTATGGGTGCCCGCTCCCGACAACGTGAACCAAAGGCTGGATGCTCCGATCTCGAATTCGTCCGCCGACTGGGGATCCATGCGGAGCGCCACGGGCAGGAGCGCGCCCCTGTCGAACGCGGCCGCGATGCGCGCGCCGCTAGCTCCCGTCCCGGTCGCCTCGATACGCAGGATCACCCCGTCGGCCGTCCGCCGCGTGTCGGCGGTAACCTTGATGCCGTTCAACTCGAGCGTCCGCGACTCCAGGAGCCGGCCGGCGCTCTCCGATTTCGGCGGCGCCATCGTCCCCGTCATGCCGGAGAAGTCGGCGTGGCGCCCCCCCACGAGGCTGCCCGCCACGATCGCGATCGCCGCCGCTCCCACCCCGAGTCCCGACGCGAACGTCATGGCGCCGCGGAGATTCGGAGCTTGAAGAAGGCCCCCGAGAAACGTCTTCGCCCACGCGTTGCGATTCACCGGCGCCGCCTCGCGACGTTGGGCCACGGTCGCTTGAAGGACGCTCTGTCGCAATCCCGGAGGCGCTTCTTCGAGCTCGACTCGGTTCAGGCGCTGAAAGACCTCTCGCAACGCTTCGAACTCTTCGCGGGCGCCGGCGTTCTCGGCCAAGTGCCGGCGGAGGGACTCGCTCTCGGCCGGAGTCGCGACCCCGTCCAGCTCGTCGTTTGCGATCCGTTCGAAGTCCTTGCGGTTCATGATTGGTGGATTCCTCTCCGCCCTAGCTGCCCGGCCATCAGCTGCCGCGCGGTGTGAAGTCTCGATTTCACCGTCTTCTCCGGCACGTCCAGAATCTGGGCCATCTCGGCCTGGTTCAATTCCAGGAAGTGCCGGAGGATGATCACCGTTCGATAGTCGACCGAGAGGCTCATCAACGAGTCTTCGATCGCTTCGCTTCGGAGCAGCGTGCTCGCCCGCTCGTCCGCGTCGCCCGCCCCGCCCTCGGCCATCAGATCGGGATCGAGTTCCTCGAAGCGGCGGGACCTGGCCCGGTGATTCAGGCACTCGTTCACGCCGATTCGGTAGATCCACGAGAAGAATCTGTGCCGCGGATCGAAGGACGAGAGCTTCCGGTACGCCTTCACGAAGACCGTCTGGGCGATGTCGCGGGCGTCTTCCCGGTCGTTCGTCATGCGAAAGGCCAGGTTGTAGATCACCCGCTCGTACATTTCGACCAGCTTCGTGAAGGCCCGGTCGTCGCCTCTCTTCGCCCGCTCCGCGAGGGTCTGTTCGTCGATCTCACCCATCACTACAAGCCCGGGTCCCTTCAGGTTGGTGACAAACTTCGGCGGGCCGGGCGGGGAGGGCTCGGCGCAGCGCGGAAGTTCGTGTAACTACTCTATTGCCAATATCTTATCGAGTCCGGTGTAAATGAAGACCGTTTTCACCCTCGGGTTCATCCCGACGAGCCGGAGGCGTTCCCCCGCCCCCGCCAGCCGCTTGTGGAGATCCAGAATGACCGTGATCCCCGCGCTGGAGACGTAGTCGAGCCGGCTGCAGTCGGCCACGACCGTCCCCGTCAGATCGCGAAGCACCTTCTGGGCGCCGTCCGCGTGGGAGGCATCGAGGCGCCCGACGAGACTGATATGACCGTTCGATCCGAGTTCGACTTCGAACATCAAGGCTCCTGCGCCGGCGTCAGTCCGAGGCGCGTCGTTAGGGTGCTGGTCCGGTCCGCGTACTCGTACCGGAACTCCTTGGTCAGGCGCTTCACCAGGTGGATGCCCCGGCCGCCGGAATCGAGATCGATCCCCCCCGAGGCGGCCGCGTGCTCCTCCTGGCTCGTGGGATCGAAGGGCTCGACGTCGAAATCCCGGACCGTCAGGACGAGGTCGTCGTCCCGGCGCGCGATCCCGATCTCGATCTCCCGCGTCCCGCGGTTGTGCCGAACGAGATTGGTGAAGAGTTCCTCGAGCACGAGATCGGCGTCATGCGCGCAACCCCGGTCGAGCCCCGCCTGGTCCAGGTAGTCCTGGACGTAGGCGAAGATCGATCCGAGCGCCGCCACGTCGCGCGGGAATTTTCGACTCCAGGCCGAACCGCTCATCGTGCGTTCGCCCGAGGTCCTAGGCCGGACGGACGAGCGTGCGGTCGATGTCGCCGAGGCGGGCGCAACCGGCCAGCGCCATGGCGAGCGAAAGTTCGGCGCGGAGAATCTCCAGAACGCGCGCCACGCCCGGCTCTCCTCCGGCGGCCAGGCCCCAGAGGTAGGGACGGCCGAGGAAGACCCCTCGCGCGCCGAGCGCGAGCGCCTTCAGAATATCGGAGCCGCGCCGGAATCCGCCGTCCACGTAGACCTCGATCCGGCCCGAGACCGCCTCCACGACGTCGGGCAGCGCGAGCACGGTCGCCTCGCCGCCGTCGAGCTGGCGCCCGCCGTGATTCGAGACGACGATGGCGCCCGCGCCGGCCTCGACCGCGCGGCGGGCGTCGTCGGCGCGAACGATTCCCTTCAGGACGATCGGCAGCTTCGTGATGGAACGGAGCCACGCGACGGCGTCCCAGGTCAGCGACTGATCCATGAGATCGTGCACGCGCGCGGCCATTCCCCCGGGGAACTGCCACCGGTTCATCGCGTCGCCGTACGCGTCGAAATTCGCCATGGTGATCCCGGGCGGGAGCACGAAGCCGTTCCGGAAGTCGCGCTCGCGGCGGCCCAGGATCGGCGTGTCGACGGTGAGCACGAGCCCGCGATAGCCGGCCTGTTCGGCCCGCGCGGCCAGATCGCGGGCCAGGTTCCGGTCCTTGTAGACGTAGAGCTGGAACCAGAGGGGGCCCGTCGCCGCGCTCGCGATGGCCTCGAGGGGCATCGACGCGATGGTGCTCGCCGTCATGAGCACGCCGGCGCTCCCCGCGGCGCGCGCGGTGGCGACCTCCCCGTCCGGGTGGGCGAGCCTGTGGAAGGCGGCCGGCGCGAGCGCGATCGGCATCGAGACCGGCGCGCCCAGGATCGTGGTGGCGAGATCGACGTGGCTCACGTCCACCAGCACCCGGTGGAGGAGCACCCAGCGGTCCATGGCCGCCCGGTTCCGCGAGAGCGTCCGTTCGTCCTCGGCGCCGCCCGCGTAGTAGTCGAACGCCGCCCGCGTCATCTGCTTCGCGGCGGCCGCCTCGAAGTCGGTGACGTTGAGGAGCGCGGCCAAGCCCGCGTCGTGGTTCCCGCGC
>DASTKG010000038.1:0-15082 GCA_035716005.1 Candidatus Eiseniibacteriota bacterium | reverse complement strand
CGGTAACTTTCCCCTCCCCCGAGGATATCTATCAGGTGCTGACCGATGAGTTCAGGGAGCTCTACCGAAAGTACGCGCCCGACGTTCATCGGTTCGCGACGTACCTGAGCGGCGACCCGTCGTTGGCCGACGACGTCACGTCGGAGACGTTCCTCCGGGCCTGGAATTCGACGGAGCCGATCCGGCTCCAGAGCGTGCGGGCCTATCTCTTCACGATCGCGCGGAACGTCTACCGCCACGAGATCCGCCGCCGCTCGCGCCACGCCGAGCTCGACGGGTCGGAACAGGCGACGGGCCCCGGGGCGCACGAACGGGTGGAGCAGCGCCAGGCGCTCGATCTGGCGCTCGCCGCGCTCCGGCAGCTCCCCGAGGCCGATCGCACGGCGCTCCTCATGCGCGCTTTCGACAAGACGCCGTACGAGGAGATCGCCTGGACCCTTGGAATTTCCGTGACAGCCGCGAAGGTGAAGGTCCATCGCGCCCGAGTCAGACTGGCCGGCATGGTGCCGCGGGAGGTGCTCTCATGAAGGTGACCCGAAACGTCGTGAACGATCTCCTCCCGCTCTATCAGGCGGGAGAGGCGAGCGCGGACTCGCGCGCGCTCGTGGAAGAGTTCCTGCGAGCAAACCCCGAATTCCAGCGGGAGATGCTGGAGCGGGCGGCGCTCTCCGAATCGCTCCAGGCCCAGCCGTTCCCCTCACCCGGATCCAACCTCGAGCGGTCGGCGCTGGAGCGGACGCGCCATTTCGTGCGCGCCCGGACCATCATGCTCAGCCTCGCCATCGCGTGCTGGTTGATCCCCTTCTCCTTCGCCTTCGACGGCCACGGGCTCCGCTGGATCCTCTGGCGCGACAACCCCCGGCTCGCCATCTTCTTCATCGGCGCGTCCGCGCTCTTCTCCGCCGCGCACACCTTCCTCGGCTGGCGGCTCCGCCGCGGGAAGCCTCGCCGCTAGGCACTTGTCCGGGGAGCGTGGAGGGCGCACAATCGCCCTGATGCCCCCGACCATCGCTTCGTTCCGCTCCGGCCCTCCGGAGGTCACGCTCGTCCAGGCGTTCGCGCGGCCGCTCGACAACGCCGTGGCGACGGCCCGGACCTGCTATTCCTCGAAGGGGATCGTCACGGTGGCGGACGTGGCGGGCGACTCGCTCTCGGCCGAGAAGCAGATCGTGAAGCGGGAGCGCCGCGACGCCCTGGCGAAGGATCTCTACGCCGCCGGGCATCACACCACGTTCCAGCACGCCCACTTCCAGTTCACGCTCGACAAGATCTCGCGCCAGTTCGTCTGGAGCTTCCTCCACAGCCATCCCTTCTACAACTCGGAGCAGGTGAGCCAGCGCTACGTGGAGGTGAAGCCGGGAACGACGATCGTCCCGGATCTCGGGAACGCCGAGGCGCAGCGGATCTACGAGGAAGCGGTGGAGCGGATCCATCGCGATTACGACGACCTCCGCGCGCTTCTCACGCCCGTCGCGGAGTCGGAGTACTACAAGCGCTTCCCCTCCCGCGCGCATCAGCCGGAGCGCTGGGCCGGCGAGATCCAGAAGAAGGCGCAGGAGGTGGCGCGCTACGCGCTGCCGATCGGCACCTACTGCTACCTCTATCACACGGTCAGCGCGCTCACGCTCATGCGCTACCACCGCCTCGCCGACCAGCTCGACGCGCCGGCGGAGCAGCGGATGGTGGTGAAGGCGATGGTCGACGCGGTTCTCGAGATGGACCCCCAGTTCGGCGTCCTTCTCGAGGATCCGGTGCCGCTGGAGGAGACGCTGGAGTATCAGTTCTTCCAGCAGAATCCGGGGCTGCGCGGCACGCCGCTCGCCGACGAGGCGCGGCGCGAGTTCGACGCGTCCCTGGGCGGGCTCGTCTCGCGCCTCGTGAGTCGCAAGCCGGAGAACGAGACGCTCCTCGCCGCCTCGGTGCGCGAGGTGCTGGGACTGCCGGCGTCGGCGCTCTCGGACGACGACGCCATCGCGCTCGTCATGGATCCGGCCTCGAACACGGCGCTCTCCGGCTCGCTCAACGTGACGACGCTCTCGAAACTCTCGCGCACGATGGTCCATCCCTCCTACACGTTCCGGAAGAAGCTTTCGCACACGGCCGACTCGCAGGATCAGCGCCATCGCGCCACGCCGGGATCGCGCCCCTGCCTCCACGCCTATCTCTCGGAGGAGCCCGACTACGTCACGCCGGCGCTCGTGCCGCTCGACGAGCGCGTGGAACGCCGCTACCAGGAATCGATGAATCGCGCGTGGGAGGCGATCGCGCGGCTCCGCCGGCTCGGCGTCTCCGACGAGTTCGCGGCCTATCTCCTCCCGAACGCGGTCAGCATCCGCTTCACGGAGTCGGCCGATCTCCTGGGGCTTCGCCACAAGTGCGCCATGCGCCTCTGCCTGAACGCGCAGGAGGAGATCTGGCGCGCGGCGCGCGACGAGTCGGAGCAGGTGCGCGCGGTCGATCCGCGGATCGGCGCCCACTTCCTTCCGCCCTGCGGCCCGCGCCTTCGCGCCGGGGTGAAGCCCTTCTGCCCCGAGGGGAAGCGCTACTGCGGCGTGCCGGCGTGGAAGATTCCCATGAAGGAAATCGAGCGGACGCTGTAGCTCCGGCGCCCCCGCACGACTCGCGGAGGTTCGTCATGACCGACACGACCGTCATCGACCTCGAACGCGCCAAAGCCGAGAAGAAGAGTCCGGTCCTGCTCTGGGTCCTGAACATCCTCTGGCCGGGGCTCGGCAATCTCGTGGCGGGCCAGGTCGTGGCGGGTCTCGCCTTCGGCGTCGTCCACTGGTTCTTCCTCCTCATCACGTTCCTGACGAGCGGTCTCGGCGGCTTCCTCTGCTTCATCAACTGGATCGCCGCGAGCGCGGTGGGCCACCAGTGGATCAACCGGCGCTACATGAAGGCCCTGGACGAGATCCAGGAGAAGCAAGGCTCGGCGGGAGGAGCGGCCTGATCCGTCTCCCCGCGCGCGGGAAGCCCGCCGCGCTCCTCGCGGTCGCCGCCCTTCTCGTCGTCGCCGGATGCGGGCGGCACGACGACGCGGCATCCACCGGCCAGCCCTCGATCGCCCCCTACGTCTCCACGGAGACGGGCTTCCGCTTCACGCCGCCCCCCGTCTGGGAAGCGGATCGCTATCTCGTCTCCGAGGTGACCGGGCCCGGCGCGGCGTCCCGGCAGCCCGGGGCCCTCTCCATCGCGGAGGTGCAGTACCAGCCGATCGAGTTCTCGAACCGGCCGGAAGTTCTCCTTCGCATTCACGTCTTCCCCGACTCCGCCTGGAATCTCATCCAGCACGGGGAGGGCCCGTCGCTCGGCGGCGTCGTGGCGCGGGCGCGCGGGCGGACCTATCTCGCCTCCACCGCGCAGTTCAATCCCTACGCCGCGGGCACGAAGGACGCGCAGACATTCGACGCGATGCGCCTCGCGATCGCCGACGTGAAGCGGTGGCTCTCCGTGGCCGACGCGTCGGGCGATCTCGCCTCGGAGTTCCTGCCCGGAAGCCCCACGTTCGGTCCCGCGCCGGTGATGTACATCGGATCTCTGCGAGCGGCCGACGCGCGACCGCGCCGCGTGAAGGTCATCTTCCGCGCCGACAGCAGCGCGCTCTTCTCGACGGAATTCGACGGCCGGGGCGTGCTGAACGAACCGGGGCGCTGGAGCTTGGAGGGGGTCTACGTGAGACTGGAGCTGCTCGAGGCGGGAGGCCAGCCGTCGGGGCGGCCCTTCATCTGGGCCATCCGCGACTCGGCGCTGGCGCCGGTCGCGTGGGATCGTGGGCGATACGGAGAGGCGGGATTGCCGCTTCGGCTACGACCCTAGCTTCCGCAGCGAATCGGCGAACTGCTGGAGCTTGCCCCGCTCGTAGTAGCGCGTGCTGAGGTACTTCGCGTAGATGAGCATGTCGGGCGACTTGATGTACCCGGACACGCCGCCGAGCAGCTCGGCGTTCGGCTTCATGAAGAACGTCGACGGATAGCCGTTCACGCCCACCGCCTTCGCGAATTCCCGCTCGGTCAGCAGCTTCCCGTTCCACGTCAGCTTCGCGGCCGACTCGCCGTTCACCTTGGCCAGCGCGAAGTTCTCCGTGAGATAGGCCGCCACCTCGGCGTTCCCGTACGTCTGCCGGTCCATCACTTTGCACCAGCCGCACCAGTTCGTGTAGACGTCGACGATGAGGTGCTTGTTCTCCTTCTGCGCCTTCGCGACCGCCGCGTCGAAGGAGAGCCACTGGACCTTCTCGCCGCCTTGGGCTTCCCCGGCCTTGGCGCCCCCGGTCTTGGCATCGGGAGCCTTGGTCTGATCGGCCTTCGTCGCGCTTCCCGAGGCAGGCGCGTCGGCGCCCACGAACGCGAAGAGGAGGAGCGCGGCGGCGGAGATTCGTGCGATGGCGGTGGAGGATCGAGACATGCGGCGGCAAGTCCTTCTATTTGCGTGAGTTGCGAGGGGCGACTGCGGAGCGGAGATGCGAGGCCCCCCGCGTTCCCTCAAGGGTAACAACCCGCTATACCCCGATCAATCGGCAATTCTTCAGGCGTCCTGTACCGCGGTCGCCGGAACTCCGGCGCGCACCGCCCAGAGCGTGAGCGGGAGCGCGGCCGCCAGGTAGCCGAACGCCACCCAGGGGATCACCGAGAGTCCCCATCGGTCGGCGAGCGAACCGCCCACCAAAGGGCCCGCGATGGTGGAGAGCGCGATCGTCCCGTTCAGGACGCCGAGCCCGCCGCCCCGCTGCGATTCGTTCGAGTACTCGGTGGCGAGCGTGTTCGCGCTGACGTTCGTGAGTCCGTAGAGCGGCAGGGTGAAGATGACGGCGGTCGCGAACGGGCTCTGCATCAGTCCCATGACCAGGTACATGACGACGTAGCCCGCGATCCCGGCCGCGAGGGTCGCGCGCGCGCCGAAGCGCTTCACCAGAGCGGGCACGAGGAGGTACATGGCGAGGCCGGCGACGGCGGAGGCGGCCAGCGTGTAGCGGAGCATGCGGACGCTCGCGCCGAGATGCTCCACGAAGTAGACGCTGAAGAATCCCCAGACGACGAAGTTCCCCGCGTAGAGGAGAAACGCCACGAAGCAAAGTCTTAGTAGCCGCGGATTCTCGTAGAGCGCCACCAGATCCTCCATCACGCCGGCGAACCAGCCGACGCGAGCGCGCGGCGCCGCGGGCGGCCTCGGCTTGTCGCGGAGGAGGAGGAGGGTGAGCACGAAGTGGACCGAGAGGAGCCCCGCGGCGATCCAGAGCGCCGATCGAAGCCCGACCCCGATCCCCGACTCCATGAGCCGCCCTCCCTCGAACCCCCCGATCAGCCAGCCGGTGCTCTGGGCCATGAGGACCCACGCGAGCGCGTTCTGCGGCCGGTCGGGACGATGAAGCGTGGCGTAGGCCTTCAGGAGCGGCGCCAGGCAGCCGTAGAAGAGCGACGCCGCCCCGACGAAGAGGAGGATCGACGTCCCCTGCCGGAAGAGAGGCGTCCCGACGAGCACGGCGACGTACCCCGCGATCGCCACCAGGATCATCGGCTTCAGCTTGCCGGAGACGTCGGAGAGGCCGCCCCAGAAATTGCTCGCGATCATGGTGCCGAGGGCCGGCACCACGACCACCATGCCGACGGTCAGGAGCTGCTTCTCGCCGAGAGTTTCGCGCACGTAGAGCGGGAGATAGCCCTGGATCAGGGTGAGGGCGATCCCTTCGAGGAAGGCGGAGAGGAGGATCAGGAGGGGCATACGGGCGCCCACGCTATCACGGGGGTGTTCGGTTTGCAGCGGAATCGCGTTTTACCTAGTGGGCTGCGGGGTTGGAACGCTTCCGGGACTCTGGTGGGGAGCCAGAACCTGGGTCGGCGGAACCTCCCGCGGCCCGCTGCGTTTTGGTAGTATCAGCCCCGTGGGCCATCGCGGGCCCCGAACCCCCGCCACAGCCGGCACTCACGAGCCCGGAAGTCCGGGCGGAGACCAAACCACATGAAGGCTTCCCCGCGTCCATCCTTCGCCGCCCGGGCCCTCGCCGTCGGCGCGGCGCTCCTCGGATTCACGCTCGTTTCGGGTTGCGGCGGCGGTCCCAAGACCGAAGCCGAGACGAAGGCGGCCCAGGCCTCGGCCTCCGCGGCGCCCGAGCGGAAGATCGACTTCAAGATCGGGATCATGACCGGCACCGTCTCCCAGGGCGAGGACGAGTTCCGCGCCGGGCAGATGGTGATCGCCAAGTACGGCGCCGACCACGTGAAGCAGGTCACCTACCCCGACAACTTCATGCAGGAGCAGGAGACCGTGATCGCGCAACTCGTCGGCCTCGCCTCCGACCCGGACGTGAAGGTCATCGTGGCGGGCCAGGCCATTCCCGGCTCGATCGCGGCCCTCCGGAAGATTCGCGAGAAGCGCCCCGACATCCTGATCGCCTTCGTGGAGCCGCACGAGGATCCCGCGATGGTGAACGACGCGGTCGATGTCTCCGTCCAGCCCGACCAGCTGGCGCGCGGCCGGACGATCATCGAGACCGCGCAGAAGATGGGCGTCACCGACTTCGTCCACTACTCCTTCCCGCGCCACATGTCGCAGGAGCTGCTGGCGCGGCGGCGCGACATCATGAAGGCGACGTGCGCCGAGAAGGGGATCAAGTTCCACTTCGTCACCGCGCCCGATCCGATGGGCGAGGGCGGCCTGAACGCCACGCAGCAGTTCGTGCTCGAGGACGTCCCGCGCGAACTGAAGAACTTCGGCCCCAAGACGGCCTTCTTCTCCACGAACTGCGGCATGATGGACCCGATGATCAAGTCGGTCGTGACGAACGGCGGCTACATTCCCGAGCAGTGCTGCCCCAGCCCGACGCACGGCTACCCCACGGCGCTCGGCATCGCGATTCCGCCCGACAAGGCCGGCGACATGGAGTACATCTCCTCCGAGAACCGCCGCGTCATCGCCGAGCACAAGATGACCGGGCACTTCGCGACGTGGCCCGTGCCCGAAGTGATGCTCTCCATCCGCGCGATGACCGACCTCCTCGTCGACGCGACCGAGGGGAAGGCCGACTACAAGGATCCCGCGACGGTGAAGAAGTACATGGAGGCCCTCGCGGCGGGGCACCAGATCACGCTGGCGAAGTACGACGAGAAGAAGGGCAACTCCTACCTCTTCCTTGTCAGCGACATCTACTACTAAGGGTCGGCCCGCCCTCGAGCTCCGCGACGTCGTCAAGGAGTACGAGGGGAACCGGGTCCTGAAGGGCGTCTCCCTGACCGTCGAGGGCGGGGAGATCCACGCCCTGGTCGGCGAGAACGGCGCCGGCAAGTCGACCCTGATGAACATCCTCTTCGGGATGCCGGTCATCCACGAGACCGGCGGCTACGGGGGCGACGTCCTCTTGGACGGCGCCCCCGTCCGCTTCACGGCCCCCGTGCAGGCGATGGCCGCGGGAATCGGGATGGTCCATCAGGAGTTCATGCTCCTCCCCGGCTTCAACGTCGCCGAGAACATCAAGCTGAACCGCGAGCCGACGAAGAGGAATCCGGTCTCCGCGATCTTCGGCCCCGGCCTCGAGACGCTCGATCTTCCGCGCATCCGGAAGGACGCGCGCGCCGCGCTCGACCGCGTCGGCCTCGACATCGACGAGTGGCTTCCCGTCGCGGGCCTTCCCGTCGGCCACATGCAGTTCATCGAGATCGCGCGCGAGGTGGACAAGGAGAAGCTCCGCCTCCTCATCTTCGACGAGCCGACCGCCGTGCTGACCGAGACCGAAGCCGAGCGGCTCCTCGACTCGATGCGCGCGTTCGCGAAGCAGGGCGTGGCGGTTCTCTTCATCACGCACCGTCTCGACGAGGTGCGCGCCGTGGCCGATCGGATGACGATCCTCCGCGACGGCGAAGTGGTCGGGCGCCCCGATCCGAAGACCACGTCCGTGATCCGCATGGCCGAGCTGATGGTCGGCCGCCCCGCGGCAGCGCGCGCCGTCCGCCGCGACGCGTCGGCGACCGCCGAGACCGCGCTCGCGATCGAGGGGCTGAACGTCCGGATGCCCGGCGAGCCGGTGGAGGACGTCTCGCTCACCGTCCGCCGCGGCGAGATCCTCGGCATCGGCGGCCTCGCCGGCCACGGCAAGCTCGGCATCGCGAACGGCGTGATGGGGCTCTATCCCGCGACCGGCCGCGTCCTCCTCGACGGGGAGCCCTACGCGCTCAACGACGCGCGCGCGGCGCTCCGTCGCGGCCTCGCGTTCGTCTCCGAGGACCGGCGCGGCGTCGGCCTCCTGGCCGAGGAGTCGATCGAGCTGAACGTGGCGCTCTCCGCGCTCGAGGCGCAGGGACGCTTCCTCCGTCCCTTCCCCGTCCCCGCGCTCCGCCCGCTCGACGGCCGCGCCATGCGCGCGCACGCGCAGGAGATGATCCGCCGCCTCGACGTGAGGACCACCGGCCCGACGCAGCTCGTGCGGCGCCTCTCGGGAGGCAACCAGCAGAAGGTCTGCCTGGCTCGCGCCATGACGCTCGCGCCCCGCCTCATGTTCGTGAGCGAGCCGACGCGCGGCATCGACGTCGGCGCGAAGGAGCGCGTCCTCGAGATCCTGACCTCGCTGAACCAGGACGAGGGGATGACGCTCGTCGTCACGAGTTCCGAGCTGGCCGAGCTGCGCGCCATCTGCGATCGCATCGCCATCGTCTACCGGGGGCGCGTGGCCGCCATCCTCGCACCCGACGCGCCCGACGCCGAGTTCGGGCTGGCGATGGCCGGAGAAGTGGGGGCGGCGTGATCGATCGCGTGCGCGCGTTCGTGAAGGAAGCGGGCGTTCCGCGGCTCCTGATCGCCGCGTTCGTCCTCTTCCTCTTCGGCATGGCGTTCGTGACGAAGATGGATCTCGGGGGCCTCGTCACCGACTCCATCGTCCGCGTGGCGCGAAACGGGATCCTGGTTCTCGCGCTCCTCCCCGCGATTCAGGGCGGGCTCGGCCTCAACTTCGGACTCCCGATCGGAATCATCTGCGGGCTCATCGGCTGCGTCGTCTCCCTCAACTTCGGGCTCCTCGGCCTCACGGGAATCTTCGCGGCGTGGGGGATCGGCGTGGGTCTCGCGATTCCGGCGGGGATCGGCTACGGCTGGCTCCTGAACCGGACGCGCGGCCAGGAGATGATGGTCGGGACCTATCTCGGCTTCGCCGTCGTCTCCGCCATGTCGATCTTCTGGCTCCTGGCGCCCTTCAAGAACCCGACGCTCGTCTGGGCCATCGGCGGGAAGGGCCTCCGCACGACGCTCAGCCTCACCGGCATCTTCGACCGCGTCTTCGACAAGTGGCTCCAGTTCACCGTGGCCGGCGTCACGATCCCGACCGGCGTCCTCCTCGTCTTCTTCGGCTTCTGCTTCCTCGTCTGGTGGTTCTTCCGAACGAAGATGGGGATCACCATCGCGGCGGCGCGCTCCAATCCGCGATTCGCGCGCGCGGCGGGAATCTCCGACGAGCGCACCCGGATCCAGGCCTCGGTCCTGACCACCGTGCTCGGCGCGATCGGCATCGTCGTCTACAGCCAGTCGTACGGCTTCGTCCAGCTCTACACGGCGCCGCTCCTCATGGCCTTCCCCGCCATCGCCTGCCTCCTGATCGGCGGCGCCTCGGTCTCGAAGGCCACGGTGACGCACGTCATCATCGGAACGTTCCTCTTCCAGTCGATCCTGACGGCGGCGCTCCCGGTGACGAGCCAGGTCATCGAGGGGGACATCTCGGAGACGGCGCGCCTCATCATCCAGAACGGCATGATCCTCTACGCGCTGACGCGGGTCGGCGGGAGCGCGAAGGCGTGAGCGGCGTGACGCGCGGGACGAACGGGGCGAACGGAGCCGGCGGGGCGAGCCTGGGGAGCCGAAGCTGGAGGGTGCTCTCGCGGCACGCCGTGCCGCTTCTCTTCGCCGTCCTCTGCCTCTTCGGCATCTGGGTCGCGAAGATCACGCCCGCGTTCCTCCTGAGCGAGATGCTGGTGCGCGTCGGGCGGAATTCAGTCCTGATCCTGGCGCTCCTGATCCCGATCCTTGCCGGGCTCGGGCTCAACTTCGGCATCGTCATCGGCGCCATGGCGGGCCAGGCGGCGGTGATTCTCGTCCTCCATTGGGGCGGGCAGGGGATCGCCGGCTTCGGCCTCGCGTGGCTCCTCGCCACGCCGATCGCGATCCTCCTCGGCCTCCTGACGGGCATCCTCTTCAACCGCGCGAAGGGGCGCGAGATGGTGACCGGCCTCATCGCGGGCTTCTTCGCGAACGGCCTCTACCAGCTCGTCTTCCTCTTCGCCATCGGCTCCCTCATTCCGTTCCACGACAAGTCGATGGTGCTGCCGCAGGGCTACGGGCTTCGAAACACGGTCGACCTCACGTCGATCCAGTACGCCATGGACGACCTCGTCCGCGTCCGCGTCCCGCTCGAGGGAACGGAGCTTCGCGTCCCGGTCGTCACCTACGGCGTGGTCGCGCTCTTCTGCCTCTTCACCCTCTTCTTCTTCCGCACCCGCTTCGGCCAGCAGTTCCGCGCCATGGGCCAGGACCCGCACGTCGCCGCCATCGCCGGGATCGCGGTCGACCGGAATCGCACCATCGCGACGGTCCTCTCCACCGTCTTCGCCGCGTGGGGCCAGCTCCTCTTCCTCCAGAACATCGGGACGCTCAACACGTACTCGAGCCACGAGCAGGTGGGGATGTTCGCGATCGCGGCGCTCTTGGTGTCGGGCGCGACCGTGACGCGCGCCACCGTGGGGCAGGCGCTCTTGGGGACTGTCCTCTTCCACACGCTCTTCGTGGTCTCGCCGCTCGCGGGGAAGGCCCTGGCGGGGGACGCGCAGATCGGGGAGTACTTCCGCGTCTTCGTGGCCTACGCGGTGATCACGGTGGCCCTGGTCCTCCACGCCTGGCAGAGCGCGAAGCGGGAGCGGGAAGTTACGACGTAGAGTGGAGCCTCGGCGGCGGGAGTCCGCCTTCCAACGATCTGTCCTTCAATGGGTTGCGGCCTTCCGTAACGGCGCTTTACTTGCGCCTTTCATTAGTTAAGATATCGTTACTATCAGCCGAAGATAATTACACGTTCGTTACCAACGCGGAGCCAACCCATCGTGAACCGAATCACGGGCGTCTACGAGCCGACCACGATCGCGGGAGAGGTCGTTTCGGCCTTCCTGCCGAAGCCGCTCCCCCCGGTCGATCCACCTCTCGAGCTCGACGCCAAACTCGCGAGTCGGCTCGGAGCGGCCGCGAGCGCCCTTCAGCGTTTGGATACGGCGCGGGATTACATCCCCTCGATCGAATGGTTTCTCTATGCCTTCGTCCGGAAGGAAGCCGTCATCACCTCTCAGATCGAGGGCACGCAGTCCACGCTCGTCGACCTGCTGCAGTTCGAGTCGGAGGCCTCGGACCGGCCGGAGGCGGACCTCAGGGAAGTCTGCAACTATCTCGACGCGCTCGAGTACGCCCGGAAGGAAATCGCGAGGCCCGGGGGACTGCCGATCTCCGTTCGACTTCTCAACGGCGCGCACAAGCGACTCATGCGAGGTGTCCGCGGCGCGTCGAAGCAGCCGGGCGAGGTGCGCCGGAGCCAGAACTGGATCGGCGGGTCGCGTCCCGGAAACGCCGTCTTCGTGCCGCCGCCGCCCAGTGCGCTTCCTGATGCGCTCACCGAACTGGAGCGTTACCTCCACTCAGGCGAAGGCGCCCCCTACCTCGTTCGCGCGGGGCTGGCGCACGCGCAGTTCGAGACCATTCACCCCTACGTCGACGGCAACGGACGAATCGGCCGGCTTCTCATCGCGCTCCTGCTCGAGCAGTGGGGGCTCCTCCGCTCGCCGCTCCTCTATGTCAGCCTTCACTTCAAGCGTCATCGCGCCGAGTACTACCGGCGACTCGAGCGGATCCGGACGGATGGGGACTGGGAGGGCTGGCTCGACTTCTTCCTCGACGGCGTCGCGAGGATCGCCGAGGAGGCGCTCGCCACCGCGCGCGACTTGTCTCGGATGATCTCGGAGGATCGCGAGCGCGTGCTCGGGCTGGAGACCACCTCGGTCGTGGCGGTGAGACTGTTCGATCTCCTACCGCGGCATCCCATCGTCTCGGCGAAGAGCGTCGTCGAGCTGCTGGGCGTCAGCAAGCCGACCGCGGGCCGCGCGCTCGAGCACCTGGTCCGGAGCGGCGTGCTCGTCGAGACGAGCGGCCGCCGGCGGGATCGCCGGTTCGCCTACGATCGGTATGTCGAATTGCTACGCGCCGGCACCGACTAGGAGCGCTTCCGCGTCTTCACGGCTCACGCGCCGATCGCGCGGGCCCTGGCTTGAAGCTGCGAACGAAGCCTTGCCGCGATCCCGTTCGTGGCCGCGCCCGCCGTCATCCTCCACCCCCAGTTCCCCTCCGCCTCCGCCGGCGTGTTCATCCTCGCCTCGCTCCCGAGCCCCAGCACGTCCTGCATCGGCGCGATCGCGAGGCGCGCCGGCGACGCCATGACGCAGCGGATCATCGCCCAGGCGATGTCGCTCCCGTCGCCGCCGACCTCGGCCAGCACGCGGCGGCGCTCCTCCGCTTCGAGCGCCTCGAACCAGCCGCGCGAGGTGTCGTTGTCGTGGGTGCCGGTGTAGGCGACGCAGTTCGCCACGTGGTTTCTTGGATGATGCGTGCTCGTCGGGTCCAAGAGCCCGAACTGGAGAACCCGCATCCCAGGGAGCCCCGTATCGCGCAGCAGCGAGCGAACGCCGTCGTCGACGTCGCCCAGATCCTCGGCCACGAGCGGGAGCGAGCCGAGCGCCGAGCGGAGCGCATCGAAGAATCGCATCCCCGGCCCCGGGAGCCAGCGCCCCTCCACCGCCGAGCGCGCCTTCGACGGCACGGCCCAGTAGCCGGCGAAGCCGCGGAAGTGGTCGAGGCGCAGGAAGTCACACCGTGCGAGCGACGCGCGCACTCGATCGATCCACCACGTGAAACCGTCGGCCTCGTGGCGATCCCACCGATAGAGCGGGTTTCCCCAGAGCTGCCCCGTCTCGCTGAAGTAGTCGGGAGGAACACCCGCCACCGACTCGGGCAATCCGTCGGCGCCGAATTGAAAGAGATCGCGCCGCGCCCAGACCTCGGCCGAGTCCATCGCGGGATAGATCGGCACGTCGCCGAGGATCGCCACGCCCCGACTGCGGGCCGCCTCGCGGAGCGCGCCCCACTGCCGCGCGAAGAGCCACTGCTCGAATGCGTGAACCTCGCGCGCCGCGGCGAGCGCGCGCGACGCCTCGCCGAGCGCGGCCGCCTCGCGCTGGGCGAGGGGCGGATCCCACGCCATCCAGGCGTCTCCACCGTGCCGCTCCTTGATCGCGGCGTAGAGGGTCCAGTCGGGGAGCCACGCCGCCTGCTCCGGCGCCGACGCCCAAGCGGCCGCCGCCTCGCGCGCGAGCCGCGCCTCCGGCGTGGCGCCGACGCGCGCCGACTCCCACGCTCGCCGCAGCAGCCGCCCCCGCCAAACCCGCGATCCCTCGAAATCGGCCGCGCTCCCCGGAAAACCCGGGACGACCTCGAGCGCCGACGCGGGCAGGAGCCCCGTCTCCACGAGCGACTCGGGCGCGATGAAGAGGGGATTCCCCGCGAAGCCCGAAAGCGCGCTGTAGGGGGAGTTCCCGACGCCGGTCGGCCCCAGGGGAAGGACCTGCCAGACCGAGAAGCCGGCCTCGGCCGCCCAGTCGAGGAACCGAATCGCCTCCGCGCCGGCGTCGCCGAGCCCGTGGCGGCCGGGCAGGGAGGTCGGATGGAGGAGGATGCCGGCGCGTCTCGATTCGTCGCTCATCGAGGCGCAGTCTAGCCTTCGGACCCCCATGTGTGGCAGACTTTCCCCCCTCATGCACCCAATGCCCCCCGCGCTGGCGCGGCTTCCCGAGCTGGCGCGCAACCTCTGGTGGTCCTGGAACCTCGAAGCCCGCGAACTCTTCAAGAGCCTCGACCCGCACCTCTGGCTGCTCACCCGCCACAACCCGGTCCGCCTCCTTCAAGAGATCAGCGAAGCGAGCCTCGTGGAGGCGGCGCGGCACCAGGACACCATGATCCGCTACCGGACCGTCCTGGAGGGCCTCGACCGCGCGACCGAGGGGCGCGACTCCTGGTGGCGCGCCGAGCATCCCGATCTCGAGGGAAAGAGGGTCGCCTTCTTCTCGGCCGAGTACGGGCTCCACAACTCGCTCCCTCTCTACGCCGGCGGCCTCGGCGTGCTGGCCGGCGACATCACGAAGGAAGCGAGCGACCTCGGCATTCCGATGGTGGCGATCGGATTCATGTACCCGCAGGGCTACTTCCGCCAGCGCCTGAACGTCGAGGGGCGGCAGGAGGAGATCTATCTGCAGATCGACCGGAAGCGCGTGGCCGTGGAGCCGGCGCTCGGCCCCGACGGGGCGCCGGTCCGCATCCAGCTCTCGCTTCCCGATCGCCCGCTCCACGTCACGGCGTGGCGCGTCCGCATCGGCCGCACCGAGCTCTATCTCCTCGACACCGACCTCGAGGAGAACGCGCCGTGGGATCGCGAGCTGACGGGGCGGCTCTACGGCGGCGACCAGACCATCCGCTTCCTCCAGGAAATGGTGCTCGGCATCGGCGGCGTCCGTCTCCTTCGGGCGCTCGGAATCCACCCCGACGCCTGGCACGGAAACGAGGGGCACACGGCGCTCATGATGGTGGAGCGCGTCCGCGAGGGGATGGCGCGCGGCCTCTCCTTCGACGACGCGGTGGCCGACGTCCGGGCGCGCACCATCTTCACGACCCACACGCCGGTCGCGGCGGGACACGACGCCTTCCCCTTCCCGCTCGTCGAATCGCATCTCTCGCATCTGGAGGGCTACGCCGACACCGTCATGGACGGCGAGCGCGCCAAGCTCCTCGGCCTGGCGTCGCACGGCGAGCCGTGGGGCTCGGGCTTCAACATGACGGTCCTCGCCATGCACCTCGCCGCGCAGGTGAATGCCGTGAGCGCCCGCCACGGCGAGGTCTCGCGGAAGATGTGGGCGCATCTCTGGCCCGGCGCCACGGAAAGCGAGGTGCCGATCCGCTCCATCACGAACGGCGTCCACGTCCCGACCTGGCTCGCGGGCGACATGGACCGCCTCTTCCGGAAGCA
>DASTKG010000037.1:0-2296 GCA_035716005.1 Candidatus Eiseniibacteriota bacterium | reverse complement strand
CGAGATCCGCTTCCTGACGATGGAGCTCGTCGAAGGCCAGCGTCTCGCCGATCTGATCCCCTCCGGCGGGCTTCCCCTCTCACGGATTCTCGAGCTCTCCATTCAGCTTGCGGACGCCTTGGTCGCGGCCCACGAGCGCGGGGTCATCCATCGGGACCTCAAACCCGGGAACGTGATGATCACGCGCGACGGCCGCGTCAAGGTCTTGGACTTCGGTCTTGCGAAGTTCACCGGCGCGGACGAACCGACCCCGCGCCAAGGCATGGCCGACACGCAGGAATTTCCTACATCCGACCAGGGACAGCTCCTGGGCACGGTCCCCTACATGGCCCCGGAGCAGATACGGGGCGAAGACGTCGACGCTCGAGCCGATCTCTTCGCTCTGGGGATCATCCTCTACGAGCTCGCGACCGGCCGCCGGCCGTTCACGGGACCAACGTCGGCCGACTTGATCTCCTCCATTCTTCGCGATACGCCGGAGCCGCTCACCCGAGCTCGGCCGGATCTCCCTGACGACCTGGAACGCCTCGTGGATCGGTGCCTGGAACGGGATGCCCGCGATCGTTCCTCCGCGCTGGAGGTCGCCAACGAGCTCCGTCGGATGCGGCGCGACCTGGAGCAAGGGACGTCCGAGCCGAATCCAACCGACAGGGTCGCGTCCATTGCCGTCCTTCCGTTCGTGAATCGAAGCGCCGATGCCGAGGATGAGTACTTCTCCGATGGTCTCGCGGACGAGCTCTTGAACGTCCTCGCCAAGATCCGCGGGCTGCGGGTGGCCGCCCGCACCTCGGCGTTCCGGTTCAAGGGCAAGGACACGTCGATCGCCGAGGTGGGGAGCGCGCTGCGTGTCGCCACGGTCTTGGAGGGAAGCGTCCGCAAGGCCGGGAGCCGGGTTCGGGTCTCGGTGCAGCTGGTCAAGGTTTCGGACGGCTACCACCTCTGGTCCGAGACGTACGATCGAACGCTCGACGACATCTTCGCCGTGCAGGACGACATCGCTCAGTCCGTCGTGAAGGAGCTCCGCACGGCGTTGTTGGGCGAGGATCCGGATTCGGGCGCGAGCGGGCGCGCGAAGGCGGATGTCGCCCGGGCCGCCAAAGGGCGCGGCGCAAATCCCCAGGCGCACCGGCTCTATCTTCACGGGCGCCACTTCCTGGACCGGACGACCCGCGCCGACACGGCGAGAGGGATCGAGTATTTGAAGCAGGCGGTCGAGCTCGACCCGGGGTTCGCGCTCGCCTGGGCCGAATTGAGCGCGGCGTACTCGAGAGAGGCGGACTTGAGCTGGTGTCCGGTCGAGGAGGGATACAGACGGTCCAGGGAGGCGGCCGAGCGCTCCCTGCTGCTCGAGCCGGATCTGCCCGAAGGACACGCGGCCCTCGGATGGATCCAGATGTCCGATCTGGATTGGCGTCGCGCTGAGGCGTCGATCCGCCGGGCGCTGGAGCTGGCGCCGGGTAGCGCGCGGGTGCTCCGGGTCGCGGGCGTGCTCGCGAAGGCCCAGGGCCGTTTCGACGATGCGATCCGCGTCGACCACCAGGCTTTCGAGCGGGACCCACTGAACGGGGCCGCGTACCACAATCTCGGGAATACGCTGCTCGCCGCCGATCGTTTCGCGGAAGCCGAGGCGGCGTTTCGGGAGTCACTGGAGCTGAGTCCGATGCGGGCCGCGACGCGCGCCTCGCTCGCGTTCGCCCTGGCCGCCCAAGGTCGCCTCGACGAGGCGATGGAGGAGACGAAGCGGGAGCCGGTGGGCTGGGCGCGTCTACGGGCGCTGGCGATCCTTCACTATAGAATGGAGCACCCCTCGGAATCGGACGAGGCGCTCCGGGAACTGATCGAAGAGTTCGCGGACGATAGCGCGTGCCAAATCGCGGAGGTCTATGGAGCCCGCGGCGAAGTGGATACGGCATTCCAGTGGCTCGACCGGGCCTACGCGCAGCGAGATCCCGGACTCGCGGACGTAAAGCCCAGCCCTCACCTCCGCTCACTCCACGCCGATCCGCGGTGGCGCGTCTTCCTAGAGAAGGTGGGACTGGGCGATTAGGTCCGTCTGGGCCCGTGCGGCCCCGGTGCCGCGAGACGCTGGGGCCTCTCGCGTTTGTGGCGCAGCGTTGCGGGTTGAGGGATAGACGCGGTCAGGGCTGGGGACGCGTCGCCACCGCTCGCGTGGGCACGCTGCACCAGTCGCTCCAGGAGCCTTCGTACAAGAGAGCGTCCGGGAAACCGGCGAGCTCGAGCGCGAAGAGAGTCTGGCAGGCATTGACTCCGCTGCCGCAGTAGCACGCGACGCGTC
>DASTKG010000036.1:0-5140 GCA_035716005.1 Candidatus Eiseniibacteriota bacterium | reverse complement strand
GACCCAAGCGCGTGTCGCGGGCGCGATAGACCTCCCCCATGCCGCCGGAGCCCAAGAGGCCGGCGATCTCGTACGGACCGAGTTTCGTGCCGGGCGTGAGCGACAAGGCTACTTGGTCCCCTTCGCGTCCTGGAGCGCCGATTCGAACGCGCTCTTCACGAAGTCGAGCGCCTCACGGTCGAGCGCGCGCGCGATCTCGGCGACGGCGCGCGGAGACTTGAGCCGCACGAGAGCCGTCGCGGCCGCCGCGCGGGCGCGGACCCACGGGTCCGAGAGGAGCTCCACGAGACGCGACTCCACCCGGTCGTTCAGCGTGCCGAAGCGGCCCAGCGCGCGCGTGGCCGCGGCGCGGCGTTCGTTCCGGTAGCGCGGGCTCGTGGCGTCGAGGAAGACGTCGACGGCGCGCGGATCCTTGAGCGTCACGAAGGCGTCGAAGGCGAGCGCCTGGAGGATGTCGCGGTGGCTCTCCCGCGCGAGCTCCGCTTCGATCGCCTCGTACGCGCCCGATCCGCCGACGCGCGCGATGCCGAGGAGGGCGACCCCCGCCGCGTAGGAATCGCGCTCTTGCACCGCGAGTCGGCGGAGCCGCTTCCCCGCCGCCTCGTCGGCGATCATGCCGAGCGCCCAGACGGCGGCGCGGCGGACGCGGACGCCCTGCTTCGCGGCGGCGTTGGCGATCTTGTCGCCGAGGCCCGGGACGCGGCGGCCGATCTCGCCGAGCGTCACCGCGGCGGCGGAGCGAACGCCCCAGAATCGGTCCGCGCGCATGGCGCGAAGGAGCGCGGCGATCGTCTTCTCGTCGGTGCGGGCCGCCAGCTCGCGGGCGCAGCGGATCCGCTCCACCGCGTGCGGCGAGCGCGCGAGTCCGAAGCGAAGTTCGTCGTCGGAGCGCTCGAAGTGCATCAGCTTCATGACGTCGTGAGCCGGATCGAGCGCGACGTACGCGGGGCGCGAGGCGAGCGGGATCTGAACCGTCTCAGACCGGGCGCGGAGCTCGATCGGAATCCGCTGCAGGCGGCCCCCGACGAAGACCTCCAGCATCATCGGGAGGCGGTAGACCGCGGGCGTCCCCTCGGCCGCCTCCTGCGTCTGCTCGATCCTGAGCGTCAGGACCCGCGCGCGATCGTCCCAGCGGCGCGTGACGTGGATCTCCGGATGGCCGGCGCCGTGGATCCACTGCTCGAAGAACCAGGCGAGGTTCCGACCCGTCTCCTCCTCGCAGGCGCGCCGAAGATCGGCCGTCTCGACCGGCCCGAAGGCGTGGCGCGCGATGTAGCGCTGGAGCGACCGTCTCCAGGCTGCGTCGCCGAGGAGCGCGCGCAACATGTGGAGAACGAGCGCTCCCTTCTCGTAGAGATGGCGATCGAAGATGTTGTCGGGACGCCGGTAGTTGGTCTGGACGATCGATCGGCGATAGTCGCGGCCGTCCTCGATCTGATAGGCGACCATCTGCTCGAGCCGTGCGTAGTTCGCGTGATCGGCACCCTGGTCCTTCTCCAGCCAGACGATCTCCGAGTAGGTGGCGAAACCCTCGTTGAGCCACCCTTCCGACCAGTGCCGGCAGGTCACGCAGTCGCCCCACCACTGGTGGGCGAGTTCGTGGGCGACCAGCCCCTCGTACGAGCCCTCGAACGAATCCTCCGGGAGCCGGAGCGCGCCGTCGAACATCGTCGTGGCGCTCGTGTTCTCCATGCCGCCGTAGGTGAAGTCGGGGACGCAGACCTGCGCGTACTTGGGATAGGGATAGGGAAAGCCGAAGACGCGCTCGAAGTGGGCGATCATCGCGCCGGTCTTCCGGAAGAAGAACCACCCCTCCTTCTCCTTGCCGCGCGGTACGTAGTTCACGAGCGCGGTCTTCCCGACGCGATCCTTCAATTCCACGTACTTCCCGACGACGAGCGACGTGAGGTAGACGGGATGCTCCGTCTCCTGGCGCCAGCGCCACGTCACCGTCTTCGCCCGCTTGTTGATCCGCTTGCCGACGAGCCGCCCGTTGCTCACGGCCTTGAAGCCCGCCGGAACGGTCGCGTCCATCTCGAGCGTGGCGCGGCTCTCGGTGCTCTCGAGGCAGGGGATCCACCAGTGCGAATCGTCCGCCTGCCCTTGGGACCAGCCGCAGGGGGGCCGATTCGGCTCCACCTCGGTGGGGCCGGTGAAGGTGAAGCCCTTCCGGGGCCGGGTGGAGTATTCGACTTCGATCGTCGCGCGATCCCCGACGCCGAGCGGGCGCGCGAGCGTCACGCGGAGCTTCTGCCCTTCGACGGAGTGCGGGAGGCGGCGCCGGCCGGAGCGAACCGCGGCGATCCGGAGTTCGGCGGCGTCGAGAACCGCCTCGTGGAGCGATTCGCGGAGCGACTCGAGCGTGAGGGCCACGCGCCCCTGGAGCATCCGCTTCTCGAGATCGACGTCGAGCGCCACCTTGTAGTGGCGGACGTGGAATTCGAGATCGCGGCGGGAGGCGTCGGGTTCCGACCAGGGCTTCCGGCCGGTCGGCGGGAAGGTATCGAAGAGCGCGACTTCGAGCGCCGCGCGGCGATCGACGAACATCGGATGGTAGAGGGGGTCGCGGATCGGCATTCCATCCTCCTAGGGGTGAAGGGGAATCGTCGGGGAGGGTGCGCCCTCTGTCAAGGCGGGAGGCGGGAGGTTTCGCGGCGCCCGGACGCGGGGTACAATCGGACCATGGACCTCGCCGCGACGCTGGCCTCGGTCGGCGCCACGTTTCTCGACGCCTCCCTCGAAATCGTTCCCTTCTTCCTGCTCGCCCTCTTTCTCGGCGCCCTGATCGAGGAATTCCTCACCGAGAGGACGATCGTCCGATTCCTCACGGGGACGAGCCCCGGGACCATGCTCCTCGCCTCCACGGTCGGCGCGGTGATCCCGCTCTGCACCTGCGGAATGGTCCCCCTCGCGGTGTCGCTGCGGCGCCGCGGGAGCGACCTCAAGCACACGTTCGCCTTCCTGACGGCCGGGGCCGCCGTGAGCGTGCCGGTCCTGCTTCTAACCTGGAAGATCCTCGGCGGCTGGTGGGCGGTGGTGCGGCTCGTGACGTCGGTGATCTTCGGTCTGGCGGTGGGTTACGCGAGCACGCGGCTCCTCCGCTCGGTCGAGGCGCGCTCGGCCCAGCCGGCCGCGGAACCGATGGTGCTGGCGCCGATCGGGGGGAAGACGGCGCTGCTGGGTGGAGCGCTCGCGCCGGGACTTCCTTCCCCGCCGTCGGCCGCGCCGAAGCGATCGCGGCCCGTCAAGGTGGCCCGCCGCTTCTGGGGCCAGATCAAGGAATACGGCCCGTGGGTGCTCGTCAGCCTGATTCTGGCCGCGGTGGTCGACGCGCTCGTGCCGCGGCACTGGGTTCACGTCCTCTACGGCCAGCGCGCGGTCACGGGGTCGCTCCTGGCCGCCCTGACCGGCATCCCCTTCTACTTCTGCTCGGGCGCCGAACTCCCCCTGCTGCACGAACTCCTCGACAAGGGAATGGGCTCCGGCCCCGCGGCGTCGATGATGCTCGCGGTCCCGCTCGTGAACATCCTGACCTTCGGGGTCGTCGGGAAGTGGCTCGGCCCGAGGGGGGCATTCGCCTACCTGGCGGCATGCGTGGCGGCCGCGACCGCGATCGGCGGCGCGCTGGCGTTGTTCAGAAGCTGATCCGCTCCAGCGCCGTCGTCGTCCGGGCGCGCGTCACCAGACCGAGTAGACCATGATGAATCCCGCCGCCACCATCCCCGTGAGCGCCAGCAGGAAGAGGCCGTCGGCCATCCGCTCCAACGAGAGCGCGACCCGCTCCCGCTTCGTGCGCAACGTGAAGAAGATCAGGTAGGTGCTCAGCAGGAAGAGGAGCGCCGAGATCGCCAGCACGTCGTCGGCCCAGGTGGCCGGGAGCGTGGCGCGCCCGATGGTGTGAAAAAGCGCCACGCCGGTGATGCAGAGTCCGGCGAGAGTTCCGGACAACGAGAGGAGATGAAGAAGTTCCTCGCGCTTCCAGGTGCCTTGCAGGGTCGGTTTGATCATGGCGAATCCGGAATCTTTCAGACGGCGTGCGCCATCCAGACGTTCGGCTCGATGTAGAGCCCTTCGTCCCGCTCGCGGTCGATCGCGACCGGGTTCAGCGCACCGGGCACGATGTACTCGCCGCTCTCGGGGAATTTCATCCCGGTCCACGTCTCCCACTCCGCCACCTTCCCCGGAATCCGCATCGACTCGTGCGCGATCTTCACGATGCGCGCGCCGAGCCGGGCGTGCGTCCGGAGCCAGGGGTCGAGCGGGAGGCCCTCCTCCGTCTTCCACCCGACGTACCGTTCGATCGGCGTGGTGGGATAGCGCGATTTCATCGAGGGCCGCACCGGCGCCACGAGCGTCTCGAAGCCGCGCGCCTTCGCGATCGACCGCATCTCTCCGATCACGCGCTTGCTGAGCCCGCCGCCGCGAAACGCCGGCAGGATCGTCGCTTCGATCGCGGTGAGCATGTTCGGCCTCCGCTTGGCGAGGTAGTCGTCCACGACCTTCCGGAAGATGCCGTCCCACCCCGTGTCGGGGAGGTCGTCCACCGTTCCCTCCCAGTGAAACGGGAGCGTGTGGCCGACCGCGATCGTCCTTCCCGCCTCGTCCCTGAAGATGAACTGATAGTCGGCGAAATCCTCCTGCAAGAAATGCCAGAGTTCGCTCGCCAGCGGGTCGTGGAACATGAACTCGGGCCAGGAGGGGACCTTCACCTCCCGGAAGATGGTCTTCAAGATCGACGGGTCTTCGGCGTACGTGACGCGGGTGAGGTTCATGGGCTCTCGGGCTCGAGGTCTACTTCTTCGGCGGCGTGCTCGGCCGGATCTCCACGCGCGACGGCAGCGAGCGGGGATCGTGGGCCAGAAGGTCGAGAACGACGCGCGCGATGTCCTCGGGCTGGAGCTGCCACGACATCGACGCGTCGGGGGTGCCGGAATTGAAGTAGGTGTTCACGCTCCCCGGCATCACGTAGGAGACGCGGATGCCGTCGTAGCGCACCTCTTGCATCAGCGCCTCGCTCATGCCGTTCAGCGCGAACTTGGAGGCGTTGTACGCGGTCGCCTGCGCGAACGCGTTCTTGCCCGCGAGGCTCGACATGTTGACGATGTAGCCGCCGCCGCGCGCCCGCATCCGGGGAATGGCG
>DASTKG010000035.1:0-21244 GCA_035716005.1 Candidatus Eiseniibacteriota bacterium | reverse complement strand
CCCGTGGCGATGGCGGCGAGCACCACGACGCCGAGGGCCGGGATCGTGTACTCGGTGTCGGCTTCGATCTCCTCGTAGATCGGCACGCTCAGTCTGGCCGCGCCGACCATCCGCTCGACGAAATTCGCCATGACGAATCCCTCCTGGGCCTAGGCCGGCCGCGTCCGCGGCCGGAACACGCTGCGATCGGGGTCCTCGGCGCGCGACGCCTTCTCGCGCGCTTCCAGCCAGAAATGCTCCTGGGCTCGGAACGGCTTGCGTCGCCCGTCCCGGCGCGCCAGCGAGCCGTCCGCCTTGAACTCGCGCGCCTTCACGTTGTCGGCGAAGAACGCGTCGAGAATACGCGAAAGCCGCGCCCGATGCTCGGGCTCCACGATCGGCACCATCAGCTCCACGCGGCGGTCGAGGTTTCGCGGCATCCAGTCGGCGCTCCCGATGTAGAGCTCGGTGTCGCCGCCGTTCCGGAACTCGAAGATCCGGCTGTGCTCCAGGTAGCGGTCGACGATCGTCACCACCTTGATGTTCTCGCTCAGCCCCGGCAGGCCGGGGCGAAGCAGGCAGGAGCCGCGGACGTTCAGCTCGATCTTCACGCCGGCCGCCGACGCCTCGTAGAGCGCGTCGATGATCTCCCGGTCGATGAGCGCGTTCATCTTGGCGCGGATCTGCCCCGTGCCGTCGACGCCCGCCCGCTCGATCTCACGCCGGATGAGCCCGAGGAGCTTGGCCCTGAGGCCGAGAGGCGCCATGGCGAGGCGCCGCCACGGAAGCGGCTCGCTGTAGCCGGTGACGACGTTGAAGAAGGCGGTGAGGTCCGAGCAGAGATCGTCGTCCGAGCTGAGGAGCGAGAGATCGGAGTACTCGAGGGCGGTCCGTTCGTTGTAGTTCCCCGTCCCGACGTGCGCGTAGCGCTCGATCCCCGAGGGCCCGCGCCGGACGATCAGGAGCGCCTTCGCGTGCGTCTTCAGGCCGGCCAGGCCGTAGAGGACGCTCGCCCCCGCGTCCTCCAGGCGGCGCGCCCAGGCGACGTTCCGCTCCTCGTCGAATCGCGCCTGCAGCTCGAGGAGCACGGTGACCTGCTTCCCGTTCTGCGCCGCGCGCTCCAGCGAGCGGACGATCTCCGAGGTCGAGGAGGTGCGGTAGAGGATCTGCTTGATGGCGAGCACGTTCGGGTCCTCGGCCGCCAGGCTCAGGAGGCGGAGCACCGGCTCGAACGACTCGTACGGATGGAAGAGGAGCCAGTCCTTCTCCAAGATGGCGTCCCAGAGAGCGTCTCCGACCGGAATGCCGGGCGCCGGCTGAGGGGGCCACGCGTCGGCCCTCGGAGCGGCCAGCGAGGGGATTCGCGCGAAGTCCATGAGGAAGCGGAGATCGACCGGTCCGCGGTATCGGTAGATCTCCCCCTCGTCGAGATCGAGCACCCGGGCGAGATGCGCCACCAGGCCGTCGCTCGCCCCCGCCTCGATCTCGAGCCGGACGGGGTCGCCGCTCAGCCGCTGCTTCAGCATGTGGCGCACCGCCTCGACGAGATCCTCCGCCTCCTGGTCGTCGGTGGCGAAGTCGGCGTCGCGCGTGAGGCGGAACGCGGCCGTCTCGAGAATTTCGTAGCCTTCGAAGAGCGCTCCGAGCCGCGCGCGAACGATCTCCTCGAGGAGAACGAAGCGGGGGCCGGGCGCAGCGCCGGGGGTCGCCGTCTCGGAGCCGCGCCCGCCGCCCACCTGCACGTAGCGCGCGCTCTGGCGCGGCAGCGCCACGAAGGCCAGGCGCTCCGCGGCGACGGGCGAGGCGGAGCCGTTCGTCCCCTCGCCGTGAGCGGCCTTCGTCAGGCGGACGGCGAGATGGAGCGCGAGGTTCGCGACGCGGGGCGTCGGCAGCGCCGGCTCGACCGCCGCGGGCGTGAGCATGTGAATGAGCTCGCGCTGGAAGAGAAGATCCAGGAATTCGCGCTCGTTCGACGCCAACTCGTCGTCGCCGACGAACCGGATGCCGTGCGCCCGAAGCGCGGGAATGAGGTCGCGTTCCAGCGTCTGGTAGGCGCTCCCGATCAGCTCGCGGGCGCGCACGCCGATCTCCTCGAGCAGTTCGGCGGGGGTTCGCCCGTCGATGCTTCGGTGTTCCACCTGGGCGTCGAGGAGGTCGCGGATGCCCGCGACGCGGATCATGTAGAACTCGTCGAGGTTCCCGAAGAAGATCCCCATGAAACGAACCCGCTCGAGGAGCGGGTTCGACGCGTCGAGTGCTTCGTCCAGCACGCGCCCGTTGAAACCGAGCCAGGTGAGGGCCCGATTGAGATATCGGTCCTTCTTCGCCGGCAACGGCGGGGCCGCCTCGCTCTTCACGTCGATCCTCCCCCGAGTCGGGGGGCGCCGTGGAACGAATGCCCACCCCCCAAGTTGTTACGAATTCGTTAATTGGAAGGATAGCCCAGGGCCCTGGGGGGGCGCAAGTCGGGAGCCTGGCCCGAGTTCGAGGCGGCTTCGCCCCCCTCGGAATCCCCGGACGTGCTACCAAGGTATCCGTTGACCCTGGGAGCTTTTGGCCCGATTGTTAATGGTGTATGGACACTGTTAAGGGGGCTGCACACTCCACCCCGGAGGCGGATACGGAGACCTGGAAGCGCTACAAGGAGAAGGAACTGAGCCATTCCATGGCTCACTACCTCCAGGCCGTCGCCGCCCTGAAGCGCGATAAGGGCTACGCCAAGGTCAGCGACATCGCCGACCGCCTCGGCGTCACGAAGAGCGGCGTCACCTCGATGATCCGCTCTCTCGCCGCCCGCGGCCTCGTGGACCACGAGCGCTACGGCTGCGTGGAGCTGACCGAGGAGGGGCGGCGCTTCGCCGAGGTCACCGAATCGAGCCGCCACGTGCTCGAAGCCTTCCTCACCGACATTCTACGCGTCCCCGCCTCGATCGCGAACGAGGATGCCTGCATGATCGAACACCTGGTGAGCAAGGAGGCGATGTCCCAGTTCGTGCGCCTCACCGCGCTCATCCAGAGCGACCAACCGGCGGCGATCGAGTTCCGCCGCCTCTTCGAGGAACAGCAGCGTTGCGGCGCATCCGGCGAGGCGTGTCCGGTCTGTGGGGACGGCGCCTGCCTGGAGAAGACCTTCCGCGACGCCACCACGCGCGAGGACCAAGCCGCGGAACCCGCCGACCCCACGCGCCCAGGAGACGAACGATGACCCCGACGGCCTCCCTCCCGGACCAGCATCTCGCGGGCCTCCTCCCCGGCGAACGAGCCGTCGTGCGGCGCGTTCACGGCGCGCCCGACTTCTCGCGCCGCATGTCGGAGCTGGGTCTCGTCCCGGGAACCGAGATCCGGATGATCCGCCGCGCCCCGTTCGGGGATCCCATCGAATTCGTCGTACGCGGGACACACTTCTCCATCCGTCGAGCCGAGGCGGAGGGGATCCGTGTCGTCTCCCTCTGACCTCCTGACATCGCCTCCCCGCGACCCGAAGGCGGGGCGCGCCATTCCCCTGAAGGGAACGGTGCCGGTCCCCACGTGCGTGCGACGGGAGCGGCTCGTCGCCGTCGTCGGAAATCCGAACTCGGGAAAGTCGACGCTCTTCAACCGCCTCACCGGCCTTCGCCAGAAGGTGGCGAACTACCCCGGCGTGACGGTCGACGTCACCTGCGGGCGATGCCATCTTCCGTCGGGCGGAACGGTGAGCCTGGTCGACCTCCCCGGCGCGTATAGCCTTCGACCCCGCTCGCCGGACGAGGAAATCGTCCGCGACGTGCTCCTCGGAATCGACGCCACGACGCCCCTTCCCGACGCCATTCTCCTCGTGCTCGACGCCTCGAGCCTCGACCGGCAGCTCTTCCTCGCGCTCCAGGTCCTCGATCTCGGGCTGCCGACGCTCGTCGTTCTCAACATGGTCGACCAGGCTCGCGACCACGGGCTCCTCATCGACCGGCGCGCGCTGGAGCATCGGCTCGGCGTTCCCATTCTCGAAACGGTCGGACGGACCGGCGAGGGCGTCGACGCGCTTCGCACCGCCATGGCGCAGCCGGCGCCGCGTCCCGCCGTGCGGCCGCTCGCGCCGACGGGTCCGCTCGCCGAGGAGGTGAGCGCGCTGGCCGCCCGCCTCGGCGATCGCGATCGGGGCCGAGCCCGGGAGACGGACGCCGAGCGGGTGGCCTGGGCGCTCCTCTGCGACGAGAGCGATCGCATGGCGCGGCGCATCGTCCCCGCCGCCGCCGCCGAGGTCGCCGCCGCTCGCGAGCGGATCACCGCGGGCGACCCCGAGTGGCGGAGCGCGGAGGCCGCGCGCGGCTACGCCACGGTGGAGTCGATCGTGGCGGAGACGGTGCGGAAGGTCTCGAGCGCCGATCCGGTCCGCCGCCGCGTCGACCGCATCGTGACGCACCGCGTCTTCGGCCCCATCCTCTTCGCCCTCGTCATGGCGGTCATCTTCCAGGCCATCTACGCCGGCGCCCAGCCCGTCATGGATCTCATGGAGACGGGGACCTCCTGGTTCGGCCAGCTCCTGACCTCGGTGATTCCCGCGGGGCCGTTCCGCTCGCTCCTCGTCGACGGCGTCATCGCGGGCGTGGGGACGGTCCTCTCGTTCCTCCCCCAGATCGCCCTCCTCTTCCTCTTCATCGGCATCCTGGAAGACACGGGCTATCTCGCGCGCGCGGCGTTCATCCTCGACCGGCTCATGGGCGCCGTGGGACTTCCGGGGCGGGCGTTCCTTCCCCTCCTCTCGTCGTTCGCCTGCGCCATTCCGGGCATCATGGCGACGCGCACCATCGAGAATCGCAGGGACCGGCTCGCCACGATATTCGTCGCCCCCTTCATGTCGTGCAGCGCGCGCCTCCCCGTCTACGCGCTCCTGATCGGCGCCTTCATCCCGAATCTCGGCTGGGGACCGGTGCGCCTCCAGGGACTCGTCCTCTTCGCGCTCTACCTGTTCGGGATCGCGGTCGCCTTCGCGACGGCGTGGGCGCTCCGCCGCACGATGCTCCGCGGCCCGCGCGCCTCGAGCGTCATGGAGCTGCCGCCCTACCGCACGCCCGCCTGGCGCACGCTCGCCACCACCATCACCGGCCAGTCGCTCGAATTCGTGAAGAAGGCGGGGACGGTGATCGTGGCGGTTTCCGCGGTCCTCTGGTTCCTCGCCTCCTATCCGGGCGGGGCGGTGGAGACGCGCGATCTCCAGGCGCGCCTCGCGGCGGCCGAGCGGGCGGGCGACGCCGCGGCCATCGCGCCCCTCCAGCAGGCCATCGCGGGCTCCACGCTTCGCTACTCCTTCGCGGGACAGATCGGGCGCGCCCTCGAGCCCGTCATCCAGCCGCTCGGCTTCGACTGGCGGATCGGCATCGGACTCGTCACGTCGTTCGCGGCGCGCGAGGTGATGGTCTCCACGATGGCGACGGTCTGGAATCTCGGAGACGGGAAGGACGCGTCCGTCTCGTTGCGGCAGGCGATCCGGGAGGCGAAGGACCCCGAGACGGGCCGGAGGGCCTATCTCCCGCTGACGGGGATCAGCCTCATGGTCTTCTTCGCGCTGGCGTGCCAGTGCATGTCGACGGTGGCCGTGGTGCGCCGTGAGACGGGGAGCTGGACGTGGCCCGTTCTCATGCTCGTCACGATGAACGCGCTCGCCTGGATGGCCTCGTTCGCCGTCTTCCAGGGCGGACGCGCGCTGGGGCTCGGATGAGAATCGGCTGGCAGGAAATCGCGACGGCGCTGGTCGTGTTGTCGGCCGCCGCGTGGCTCGTCCGAAAGGCGAGGCGGGCGCAGAAGGCGCGCGTGGCCTGCGCGCACTGCCCGGTGCCGCGGATTCCGGTGCAGCCTTACTTCAGAACCGCGAAGCGGACCGAGCGGACGCCGTCCGGCGTCTCGACCCGCACGAAGTAGATCCCGGACGCGAGCCTCGCGCCGGGCCTGAACTCGATCCGGTGCGCTCCGGCCGCCGCGTGCTCCTCCTCGAAGAGCCTCGCCACCAGACGCCCCTGCACGTCGACCACCATCACGCTCGCGCGCCCCGCGCGCTTCAGGTCGAAGGATACCGTACCCGCCGGATTCATCGGATTCGGTGCGACGGTGACGGACGGGCCCGAGCGGCCCAGCCCGACGACCGTCAGATGGAACGGCGCGCGAACGCGTCGTCCGTCCTGTAGCGCGCCGGTCAGCGCCCCCTCCAGAGCAGCTCGACCGACGACTCCCTCGAGAAGCGCGCGGACATCGACGCTGGAAAAATCGAACGCGGCCTCGGGCACGCCGTTCCGGTCCCGGTCCGCGAGCACGGCCCGCTTCACGGAGACCGGCGCGACGCTCTTGCCGGGCGCCACGGCCTCGAACTCCAGCCGAACGCTGGCCGGATCGAGGTCCTCGAGGGCGAACGTGGGCGCCGGCGCCGCGAGCGGCTCCAGATAGACGCGCATCGCCGGCTTCTTCGCCGGGAGCGCCGTCACCTGGTCCTCGGGGCCGACGAAGGCGCGCGCCTCGATCGTGACCGGGGTCGTGTTCTGGTTCGCGAGGAGCGACACCGTGTTCGAGAAGATGCTCGAGAGCACCACGTCGAGCGCGCCGTCCTCGTTGATGTCGGCGGTGATGACCGAGTGGGCGCCGAGGCCCACCGGCAGATCGACCTTCGGAGCGAGCGTTCCCCCGCCGCGTCCCATCAGGAACGAGACCGTCCCCGGCCCCTGGTTCACCGCGATCAGGTCGGGATGTCCGTCCGCGTCGACGTCGGCGATGGTGGCGGCGTGGCAGTCGGCGCCGGTGGGGAGGGTGGCCCCCTCGACGAAATCGCCGTTCCCGACGCCGTGGCAGATGGTGACCGAAGCGTCGTGGAAATTGGCGACGACGAGGTCGGGGATTCCGTCTTCGTCGAGGTCGCCGATCGACACGGTGTGCGGGTGCCCGAACGCGAAGGCCCGCGCCGGCTCGAACGTTCCGTCGCCGTGACCCATGTGGACCGTCACCAGGCGGGCGGCGTCGTTCGCCACGACCGCGTCGAGCGCGCCGTCGGCGTTCAGATCGGCGATGGCGAGCCCGTGCGAGCCGGCGGCGGCCGCGTAGCGCTGGGTGATCTCGAAGGTGCCGTCGCCGTGGCCGCGGAGAATCAGCAGCTGGCCGTTCGTCTGGTCGGTGATCGCGTAGTCCGGGTTGCCGTCGCGGTCGAAGTCGGCCACGGCCACGAAGAGCGGCGACCCGCCGAGCGGCGTGTCGCGGCGGAGCCCGAACGTCCCGTCGCCCAGACCGAGCATCGTCCCGACCGAATTCGCGCCGACGTTCGTGACGGAGAGGTCGGGAATGCCGTCGTGATTCAGGTCGCGCGCGACGACGGTGTGGGGCTGCTTCCCCGTGGCGAAGTCGCGCCGCATGCCGAACGTGCCGTCGCCCGCGCCGAGGTAGGCCGAGACCGCGTTCGAATTCAGGGCCGCGACCACGATGTCGAGATGCCCGTCGCCGTTCAGGTCGGACGCCGTGACGGTGTGGGGCGTCTGCCCCGTGGGAAGCGTGGGGAACGGCGGCGTGAAGGGCGGCCCGCCGGGCGTGACGCCCGGGGTCACGTCGACGATCTCGAGTTGGAAGGTCCGCTCCGCGCCGGCCACGCCGTCGCCGGCGGCGACCGTCACGCCGACATGGCCCGAATCTCCGAAGCTGGGGGTCGCGCGGACGAATCCCGTGGCGTAGCCCGTCCCGGCCCCGGCGTCGGTCGTCCCCACGGTCACGAACGAAGGCCCCGTCACCAGCGAGAACGTGACCGCGCTCCCGTCGGCGTCGAACGCGAGGAGTGTCGCCTCCGCGGTCTCCCCTTCCAGGACCCGCATGTCCCACGGCTGCGCCAAGGCCACCGCCGCCGTCACGTCGGCGACGTGGATGCCGAGATGTCGCGTGACGGGGTCGTCGCCCTGGAGGTCGTCGGCGTGAAGCGTCACGGAGTAGTCCCCCGCCTGGTCGTAGCGCGGAACCCACCGGAAGTCGGCGCGATTGTTCATGCCGTCGACGAAGGTGGCTCCGTCGGGGAGGTCCGTCGCGGTGAGATCGACCCTCTGGCCGTCGGGATCGGTGGCGCTCGCCGTGAAGGCGACCGCCTCACCCTCGGCCACCGAGAGCGTGTCGGGGGCCGTGAGCGTCGGCGGACGGTTCTGATCGCGAATCATGATCTCGACGTCCTGGAGGATTTCCGCGCTCCCCGCGACGCCGTCGCTCGCGCCGAGCGTGGCCGTCGTCATCCCGGCGTCGAAGTAGCCGGGCTCGAAGTGGAGCGCGGCCGATATGAACCCGTAGTTCGAGTTGGAGATGAGGAGCGTCATGTAGGGGGGACCCGAGACGATCCGGAGCGTGAGCGCGTCGGCGTCGGCGTCCACGACGCTCACGGCGTATTCGGCGACGGTCCCCTCGCCCACCATCGGCATCGGGACGAGATTGAAGATCGGCGAGCGATTCACGTTCGCGACGGAGACCGGAATCGCCTGCGCCACGCTGTGGAAGACGTCGGCCACGGTCACCGACGCGACGTAGGCGCCCGAATCGGCGTAGCCGGGCGTGAGCGCCAGGGCGCCCGCCGCCACGCCCGTGCCGGGGTCGGTGGTGAGAACCGAAGCGAAGGCGGGGCCGGACGCCAGCGTGAACGCCAGAGGCTCTCCATCCACGTCGGTGGCGCGGAGCGGCACGGTTCGGCTCGTCGCTTCGTCCATGGCGATCGGCGCCACGATGTCGAACAGGGGCGCCTGATTCGCCGTGCCGCCGTACGCCGCGCCGTCCGCGTCGAACCAGTCGGTGCCGAGCTTCAGCGTGTTGTCGAAGTCGGTGCCGGAGCAGGTGGAGATGAACGAGGAGGAGGCCTCGGCGCCGGGCGACGAGGGCGCGGGAATGACGATCGACGGCGTGCCGCTCGACGGGGTGACCGTGATCGTCGCGAGCTTGTAGGTCCCCGGGGCGAGCGCCGCGCCGGAGAGCGATCCGGAGCGAAAGTCGGTGTCCGTGATGTAGCCGCCGGCGATTCCGCCGAACTCGGGCCGAGCGTTCACGAACGCGCCCCACGTCACGCGGCCGTCGACGACGCGAAGCAGGATGTCGTACCCGTTCAGCGTGAGCGGCCCGTCGCCGCTGACGCAGGTCGCGGCCGAGCCGTCGCGGTTCTTGTCGGTCGAGATCCAGACGTCGAGGCTCGTGGCCCCGGAGGGCGCGATGACGTCGGCGGCGCTGCTCGCGCCGTCGCCGTTCGTGTCGAGGTACATGTACTGCGCGAAGGAGGGGCGGGCGGAGAACGCCGCGACGCCGAGAAGGAGCGCGAATGCGAGGAGCCCGATGCGGAACCGGCGGTGCGAGAGCATGTGGGCGCTCCAGGGGTCGGGAGAACGCGTAATTAATTAACTATAGCAGGTTTAGCCCATCCGAATCAAGGACTCCGAGAGGTCCGCCGGGGCGTCAGGCGGGAACCGCCGTCGTCTCGACCAGGACCGGCTTCAGCCCGAAGACCTCCTCGAAGAGGCCCCCCTTCGATTCGAGCGCGATCCGCTCCAGCGCCAGATCCTCCGCCGCCTCGACCTCGACCCGAAGCTCGTCGTCGTTCACCGAGACGCGGGGGTTCTGCACGCGCTGCATGTGCCCCTTGTCGAGGGCGTCGGCCACGCGAAGGATCGCGGCGAGCCGGTTGACCGTGAGGCGCGCGGCGCGCGGGAGCGAGGCGTAGGCGGGGTGATCGCTCTGGGGTCCCTCCCGCCGATGGTAGCGCGCCAGGTTCGCCACGATCTCGAGGTCGGTTCTCGAGAGGCCGAAGACCTCGGAATTGACGAGAAGGTAGTACGAGTGGCGGTGATGCCCGCGCGCCGCCACGAAGGTGCCGATGTCGTGCACGATGGCCGCCACCTCGAGGAGGAGCTGCTCCCGCTCCCCCATCTGGTGCTGCGTCTTCGTCGCCTGGAAGATCGTCCGTCCCAGGGCCGCCACGTGGACGCCGTGCTTCTCGTCGGCCTGGTACTTCCGCGCCAGGTTCACGGCCGCGGCGATCGTCTGATTCGGAAAGAGAACCGTCGACCCGTCGCGGATGGAGCGCGCCATGTGGAGCACCAGCCCGTCGCGCATGCTCTCGTGCGGAACCACGATGGAGTCGAGCTGGCAGAGGCGCGCCACCTCCGCGTACGTGAGGAGCGCGGGCGCCAACGCTTCCGATTCGTTCGGCGGGACGGAGAAGGTCCCCGCGATCTCGTCCGGCGCCAGCGTCAGGATCTGGTCGGCGAGCTTCTTCAAATCCTTCACGCCGATGACCCGCATCTCGACGGCATCGGCCGGCGGCGCCGCGCCCCGCTCCTTGTCGCCGCGGGCCAGCTCGCGGGCGGCGAAGCGCGCCTCCGATCCGATGGCGAGGAGGAGCGATAGCTTCTCGAAGGGGAGCGACCGGCGGACCACCTGCATCATCTCGCGGACGATGTGCTGCATGAGGCGCGTCTTGGCGCGCCGCTCGTTCTCCGCGGCTCGAAGCGCCTCGCGCATGCGGACGGTGCCGAGGTCGTAGGTCACCGAAGCCACCACTTCGCCGTTCCGCAGCAGGGCCCACTCGGTGGAGCCGCCGCCCAGCTCGAAGAGGAGCGCCTCCCCCTGGCGATATTCGGGGTGGACGGCCAGCGCCTTCTCCACCGCGGCGAAGGTGAGGAGCGTCTCCTGCGACCCCTCGATCACCTCCACTTCGATTCCGGTGGCCAGGAAGACGCGGTCGACGAACGTGTCGCGGTTCAGCGCCGCGCGCACGGCGTGCGTGGCCACGGCGCGGACGTGGGTGACGCCGTAGGCGGTCATCCGCTCCCGGTACTGGCGCAGGATGTTCACCGCCTTCTGAATGCTGCCGGCGGTCAGAATCCCGCTCCGGAAGGCCTCCCGGCCGAGCGCCAGGGGGCGGTCGAGTTCCTCGAGCGTTCGGACGGAACCGTCCGCGCGAAGTTCCACGACCAGCATCCGAATCCCGCTCGAGCCGATGTCGATGACCGACATGATCGGGGGCGCGCCGGGCGCGCCGGGGCGTATGACGCTCTCGTCGACGGTCGTGCTCATGATTTCGTCACCTCGCGAGAACCGGCTTCAAGCCGAATTCGGCGCGGAAAAGGTCCCCTTTGTCGGCCACCGACCAGGCGTCGAGCGACACGTCGCCTCGCGTCTTGAGCGAGAGACGCAGCTCGTCGCCGCGCGCCTTCGCGCGGACGGCCGTGACGCGCTGACGGTGGTCGTGGTCGAGCGCGTCGGCCACGCGGAGCACGGCCGCCAGCGCCCGCACGCGGTCCCGGTCGTGGTCGTCGAGCGCGCGATACGCCTCGTGGCTCGGGTCGGGCGGCGCCTTCCGATGGTAGCGCGCCACGTTCGCCACCACCTCCACCTCGGCGTCGCTCAATCCGAGAATGGGCGACTGCGAGATGATGTAGTAGGCGTGGCGATGGTGCCCCGCCGTGCCGATGAAATTCCCCACCTCGTGGAGGAGCGAGGCCAGCTCCAGCAGGAGCCGGTCGCGCTTCGAGAGCCCGTGCAGCCCCTTCATCTGGTCGAAGATCGAGAGCGCCAGCGCGCTCACGCGATGCGCGTGCTTCAGGTCGACGTCGTATTTCTTCACGATGGCGAGGGCCGCGTTCCGCGTCTGGCTCACCTCCAGCGCCTTCAGCCCCTCGGCGCCCACCGAGCGGGCCACGTCGACCAGCACGCCGTCGACGAGACCGACGTGCGGCACCCAGATATCCCGGGCCCGCACGCGCGAGCCGACGAACTCGAAGATGCAGGCCGCGGGGACGATGACGTCCGCCCGGTCGGGACGGAGCCCGTAGCGGTCGATCCGCTCCTGCGGCGTCATCTTCGCGAGGAGCGCGAGGGTCCGTCGCAGCCGGACCATGGTCACCCGCGACGGCCGCCGATCGCCGCCGGGGCCCTTCGCCGCGCCGTTCGGGGAGACGAGGTTGGCGATCGTCTCGATGTTCCCGCCCGTCCCGACGAAGCGCGCCAGCTTCCGGCGCTTGAAGAAGTCGAGAATGGGAAAGCGCGACGTCTTGAGCGAATCCTGGATGATCCGGAGCGCCTTCGCGGGCGGCGCGGAGCCGACCCGCTCCAGGAGCCGCACGCCGCCCACGTCGTGCGATTCGACGACGAGGATCTCGCCGTGCGCCACGAGCGCGATCTCGCTCGACCCGCCGCCCACGTCGAGGACGAGGGAGAGCCCGCGGTCGAGGGAGAGGCGGCTCCGCACGCCGAGCGCGACGAGCCGCGCCTCCTCCGTCCCCTGGATCAGCTCGAGATCGAGCCCCGACTCCTGGTGAACCCGCTCCAGGAAGGCGGCGCGGTTTCGGGCTTCGCGCACGGCGCTCGTCGCCACCGCGCGGTGGACCACCACGCCGTGCGCCTCCATCGTGCGGCGGAACGTGCGAAAGGCGTCGAGGGCCTGCTCCATGGTGGCGGGGTCGATGCGGCCGTTCTCGAAGACCGACTGCCCGAGCCGGATCGGAATGCGCACGCGCTCGAGGACGCGGTACTGCGTGGGAGTCTTGAATTCGGCGACCACGAGGCGAAAGGCGTTCGAACCGATGTCCATCCCCGCGCAACGGATGGGGAAGGTCGATCTGCGGGTGGGGGCCATTGCGCCCATGTTCGCGCCGCGGCGCCGCCTGCGTCAAGCGCGGGACGGGAAGGGTATCGCTGACGATGTCGTTGCGATAGCATCGGTCGACTGCGCGGTGCCGCCGGACGATGGGCGGGAGCGAACTCCCGAACTGGATCCGCCGGAGGCATGACACGCTCGAGGAGGTCTCCGACGTGGCGAAAACAGGATCACGGAGCCGTCGGCTCCATATAGGCCTGCCGCTTTCGATTTGGCTCTCCCTGACGGTGGCGGTCGCCCCTGCCGGCGCCGCCGAGATGCTTTCCGCCACCACGATTCCGAATCCCGACGCCTATACGACGACCTGGTACTTCGCCGGCGAGAAGGCCATCCGGCTGTCGAGCGAATCGAAGGACGGCGAGGTGCTCGGGCATTTGGACGCCTACGGGCTCGGGGACGGCAAGCTCCTCTGGCACGCCGACCGGTCGCTCGGGCGCGGCGCCAAGGGCGGCGGCGCGATGCTCGTCAACGACCCGGGCCACGATCGCTGGTACCTCGGCACGGGCCCGCTGAGCCGCCTCGACCTGGCCACGGGAGCGATCCGGTGGAGTCTGCCGTGCGATCAGCTCGGTTACGTCGAGCCCACGACCGCGCGGTTTCTCTCCGGCGACAGGCTCCTTCTGATGGGCACGAAGGGCTGCAGTCCGGGCAGCGCGTACGACGCCTTGAAGGAGCCGCGTCTCACGATGGTCGACGCCAACACCGGCAAGATCCTCTGGCAGTACGAGCCGAAGAGCCTCGAGTACGACGCCTCGCTGGGCTACTGGGCGAAAGTGAAGCAGTACAAGGGCCAGCGGGCGATCGTCCGGAAGCGGATCCAGCTCGACGCCATGCTCGCCTCCCCGAAGGCGGGCGGATTCGAGTTCGATGCGCCCGACCCCGACCGGATCGTGATCATGGGCGAGCGCTACGAGGGCGTGAAGCTCGCGGACGGCGCCTCCCTCTTCAAGAGCACGGACAAGCCGGGCATCCTCCGCGGCGCCTACGACGGTCGGGTCTTCTTCCAAGACTTCGAAAAAGTGACCGCCTTCGACGCCGGCAGCGGCGCCGCGATCTGGACGTTCGACTCGGGCGACCGGGGCTCCCGCGTCTACACGGTCGACGACTTCGATGCCATGGGCGCGAGCGTGCCCGAGGACATGCACGACATCTTCGTCTCGACCGGGGACAGGGCCGTCCGCGTCTCCGCGGCGACAGGCAAGGAGACCTGGGCCGTGAAGCGGGGCGGGGCGGTCTGGTCGGCCTCGAAGCACGCGCTCATGGCGGAGAGCGGCGACAAGATCACGGCCTACGACTGGATCAGCGGCGCGAAGATCTGGGAGGCGCCGATCTCCTGGACGCCTCGACCGCGCGACGCGGGCGACTTCATCGTCTTCGTCGCGGCACTCACGGATGAAGACAACGAGCTGGTGCCGCCGTTCAAGGTCACGGTGGTGCACGGCAAGACTGGCCGCATCGCCTGGGCGAAGAGCGATCTCGATGGAAAGCCGATCTCCGAGTGGCTCCTCATCGGGACCGAGCGGATCGCCCTCATGAACGAGGCCGGAACGGTCGCCACGCTGAACGTCGCCGACGGCACGGCGACGCAGGCGCCCGCGCGCCTCGAGGAACGCTACCTCGTGAAATACCTCGAGAACTCGAGGGTGCTCCAGTGTCACGACTACCTCGGCAACCTCGTCTGGGAGCGGCCGGGGGAAAGCGGCCTCTCCAAGCCGAATTTCCTGACCGGGAAGACGTGCGTCGTCTGGGTCTCGAAGGAGGGAGACGTGGAGGTGATCGACCGGGCCGACGGCTCGACCCTCTGGAAAGTCCAGGGGCTCGAGGAGCCTCAGGTCTACGTCGACGAGTCCGGCGCCTACCTCGTCGTGCAGTCGAAGAAGGACGCGACGGTCGTGAAGCTGCCGTCCTAGAGGGCTACGGTCCCGTCGGAAACTTCGCCTTCGACGCCGCGGCGGCCGCGTTGATCCGGGCCAAGACGTCGCCCCACGTCTTGAAGTTGGACGAGGTGACGACGACGTCCTTTCCGGCGACGCGGTGGCGGAGGAACCCGCCGTTCACCCGCGGCAGCGCGCCCGTCGGCGCGCTGATCGCGCCGCGAAAGGTCCACGAGCTGTCGGGTGCCCCGGCTCCCGGCGCCAGCACCGTCGCGAACTCCTTCACCCAGGGCCGGGCCGGATCGCGGACGTAGACGACGATCGCGTCCACCGTGCCGTCGAAGTCCTCGTCCGCCACGTGGCTGAAGACGTAGCGGTCGCGATCGAGCATGAATTCGAGCTGCTCGTGGCTCAGGCCCGTCACGACCGTCGGGAAGTCGGCCGGGAAGGAGTCGTCCTCCACCGGCATCGGGCCCGCGAGATAGCAGAGATAGTCGGCGCGTCCGTCCCCGTTTCGGTCGTAGACGTAGCCCCACTCCGTCACCTCCCCAGCCGTCGAACGGACGAGCGGCTCCCGTCCCTCCCTCACCGCCTTCATGTCCTTGGCCACGACGTAGCGCGGCGCGAGGAAGAGCGCTTCCTCCGGCTTCTTGAACTTCTCCTTCGAGAAGACGACGAGGATCGAGAGCCGCTTCCCGGGCGAGACGAAGGTGACGTGGGAACCGTCCTCCGCCGTCCAGTCGGAGAGCACGCGGAGCGACCTCTCGGCCGGCGGCTTGGCGGCGCGGGCCGCGACGCGCGGATAGAAGGCGATGAGTCCGGGAGGGTTGGCGACGGGCGCGGCGTTGGCGCGCGACTGGGCCAGCAGAATGTAGGTGAGGACGATCGCCGCGGTGACCGCGGCCACGATCAGCCACCAGACGTGCTTCATGGGGGGACCATACACCGACCTCGCGTTCCCGCAAACCCGCTTCCCGTGCTACCTTCGCAACGTGGCGCCCTCCGAAAAGAACCCGGCACAACCGGGCTCTCCGTCCGTACTCCTGGAAGGGGTTCGCCGTCGCGACCCCGCCTCGCTCGACGCGTTCTTCGAGCAGCACTTCGAACGCGTCTACTCCCTCGTGGCGCGCCTCCTGGGAAACCGGGCCGCCGCGGAGGACGCGGCGCAGGAGGTCTTCCTCAAGATCCATCGGGCCGCGCACACGATCGATCCCGCGCGCGATCCGGGACCCTGGGTGGCCACCATCGCGGCGAACGTCTGCCGCGACATCTGGCGCTCCTCGCCCTACCGGATGGGCCGCAAGAGCGACTCGATCGACGACACGCCGGGGCTGGCGGATCGACTGAAGTCGGGCGCCGCGAATCCCGAGGAGGACGCGCTGGCGGCGGAGCGGGCGCGCCTCGTGCGAGAGGCCGTCATGGAACTCAAGGATGACTATCGAGAGGTCGTCGTGCTGCGCGACTATGACGGCCGCTCGTACGAGGAGATCGCCGCCATGGCCGGCGCCAACGAGACCGCCGTGCGAAAGCGCTATTCGCGCGCGCTGGCCGAGCTCGGCCGGCTGCTGAGGAAGAAGGGCCTGTGAACGAACCGCTCGACGCCGACGCCCGCCTCGCGAAGGAAGCGCTCGACGCGCTCCCCCGCGGCGCCGGCGCGGCCGATCCCGTGTACCGCGCGCGGCTGAAGGCCTCCTTCGCCAGCGGCGCCATCGAGAGCTCCGCCGGTCCGGAGTCGAAGGCGCGGCCCGACGTCCGTCCCCTCCCCTGGCGCGGTGGAGGAGGCGGAGCCGGATGGCGCGCCATGGCGGCCGCCGCCGCCGCGATCCTGCTCGTGGTCCTCACGGGGATACTCAACCAGGGCCCCTCGTGGCGGATCACCGGCATGCGCGGGGCGGGAATCGTCCAGCTCGACGGGAAGCCGATCTCCGTGGCCGACGCCTCCATGATCGGGAAGCGTGTCCCCGCGGGCGTGCGCGTCGAGGTGACCGACGGCGCCGAACTCGATCTCCGCGCCGACGGCCTCCTGGCCCTTCAGTGCACGGCCGGCACCGATCTCATCCTCCCGCCGCCGCCGCCGCGCTGGTTCGCGCGCCGCTCGTCGCTGCACGTCCGGGAGGGGGAGATCCGCGTCTCCACCGGCCCCGCGTTCAAGGGCGCGAAGCTCGCCGTCACCACGCCCGACGCGGCGCTCGCCGTGACGGGAACGACGTTCGCCGTCATCCTCGAGGCGACGGGAACGTGCGTCTGCGTTCTCGATGGAATGGTGAAGGTCGGTCCGCGCGACGGTCCCGCCGCGCCCGTCACGAGCGGGAAGCGGCGCTACGTCTTCCGCGACGGCCGCCCCATGGAGGACGCCGCCATGCGCGACGCGGAGCAGGTGAAGCTCGGCGAATTCCGCGACGCGCAGGCCCTTGCGATGGGAGCCCCCAAGGGCATCAATTGACCCACGGCCCGGGTGGTGAGAAAATTGCCACCTCATGCGCCTCCTCATCGTCAGACATGGCATCGCCGTCGACCGGGGCGACCCGGCCTACCCCTGGGACGACGACCGTCCCCTGACCCCCGAGGGGATCCACAAGTTCCGGATCGCCGCCCGCGGGGTAAAGGAACTGGGGGTGAAGCCCGACCGGATCATCTCGAGCCCCCTCGTTCGGGCCCGCCAGACGGCCGAAATCCTCCGCGACGCCGTGACGCCCGGCCTCCCGATCGACGTCGAGCCTCACCTGGAGCCGGGTGGAAACTTCGACGCCGGCGTGAAATCGCTCCTCGCCTTCTCCGAGGAGACGATCGCCATCGTCGGGCACGAGCCCCACGTGAGCGGTTTCACCGCCTATCTCCTGGCGGGGCCGCGAAACCACGCCTCGATTCTGTTCAAGAAAGGGGCCGCCGCGCTCGTTACCTTTCCTGGGCGGCTACAGATCGGCACCGGAACCCTCGAGTGGCTGATGCAGCCCGGCGCCCTCCGCGCCGTCGCCCGCGACTAGGCCTCCCGAGAGGCGCCCCCGAGTCCCCACGATGAGCTCGTTCACCGAACAGGAAATCAAGTTCCGTCTCCCCGAAGGGGGGGACCCCGCGCGCGTTCGCGCCACGATCGAGGCGGCCGGCTTCCGCCTCGAGCCGCAGCCCGCGGTGACGCACGAGGATCGCTACCTCGACACGGACGATTGGGTGCTCTATCGCGCCGGCATCGCGCTTCGCCTGCGGGCCGACGGACGCCGCGTCCGCCTGGAGGCGAAGACGCTCCGCTCGCGGAGCGAGGAGGCGATGGTCCGCACCGAGTGGGCCCAGGACGCCCCGCTCGAGGAGTTGCCCTGGATCGCCGAAGGGCTCGAGCCCGGCGCGGTGACGGGACTACTCCTTCCGCTTCGCGGGCTCGGGATTCCCGAGCGGCTCGAGGTGGTGGCGCGCATCCGGGCCGAGCGCGAGTGCTTCCGATGGATGAAGGGCGAGGACGCGATCGGGCTCGTGACGGTCGATCATGTCGCGCTGCCGGGCGCCGGCGGCACGAACGGCGCGGCCGATGGCGCGCCGCGGCGCTTCGACGAGGTCGAGATCGAACTTTCGAACGGGCACCGCGAAGCGCTGGTCGACGTCCGGCGCGCGGTGGAATCGGGGCTGGGACTTCGCGCGAACGCCGACTCCAAGCTCGCCTCCGCGCTGGCGGCCGCCGGACTCACGGCCCCGCAACGGGACGAGCGGCTCTTCACGGTGGACGTGGCGGACCGCCTGGTCGACGTCGCGTGGAAGACACTCGCCCGACAGTTCGGTCGGCTCGAGTGGAACGAGCCGGGCGCGAGGCTCGGCGTCGACATCGACTACGTACACGACATGCGCGTCGCGTCGCGCCGGCTTCGCATGGCGCTCGAGGTCTTCGCGGACGCGGTTCCGGACGAGGCGCGGAACCGGTTCGCGGACGACCTCCGCTACGTGGGGCGAGCGCTCGGCCGCGTGCGCGACCTGGACGTGGGGCTCGAGCGCGTGGCGGCGATGATGGACGAGGCCGGCGAGGCCGGCGCCGAGGAGCGCCAGGCGCTCTCGATCTTCGCCGGCGATCTCGCCATTCGCCGCGCGCGGCGCCGGCTGGAACTCGTGGAGGCGCTCGATTCGGAGCGCTACGCCGGGCTCCTGGCCGCCGCGCGCGACTGGGCGAAAGCGGGCGCGCCGGCTCCGGGCGCCGTGGCGTGCGGCGGGATCCCCGCGTTCTACGCGGGGACGCGGCTCGTGGCCGACGCCGAGCGCGCGACCGAGGAGGCCTACGAGGAGGCGTCGCGCGAGTTGACCCCCGAAACGCTCCACGCGCTCCGGCTCTCCGCCAAGCGCCTCCGCTACACGCTGGAATTCCTCTCGCCCGTCCTGGGAGACGGCGCCGTCGCGCGCGCCAAGAAGATCGTCGGTTTCCAGGACTTCCTCGGCGCCCACCAGGACGCGATCGGACTGATGCGGCGACTTCGGAGGTACGCGCGAACGATCCCCCGCCGCGACAAGGAGCTCACGCTGGGCGCCGGCAGCGCGCTCGGAGCCCTGGAGCGCTCGACGAGGATCAAGCGGAGCGAGCTACGGGAAGCCTGGGCGGCTACCGCGCTCTAGTGGGCCTCGCCCCCACCGGATCGCTCAGCGGATCGCTGAAGATCGACTTTCCCCCCACCGCCGTCACGAAGCCGTAGCCGAGAAGCGCGAGCACGATCCCCCACGCGAACATGGTCTGCGGCGCCACCCACGCGTTGAAGTCGAGCGACCACGCCAGGCTGTCGGCCAGCACTCCGATGAACCAGGCCGCGAGGAGCGCCACGTAGCCGTAGCGAAGCGCGATCACGACCCCCACTCCGATCATGAGCATGCCGTAGAGCGCGTCCACCCCGACCGCCTTCGACCCGTAGTCGAGTTCGCTCAGGGCCAGGAAGAGCAGCGTGGCGATGGCGGCCAGTTTGTTGCTTCGCAGGACGAATCGGAAGATCACGAGGATCGTGTAGAAAGTCGTCGCGCGGAGGAATCCGATCGCCATCGCGTAGGAGACCTGCGACAGGATCTGCGGCGCGCTGATCATGGTGTCGAGCATGTCGCCGGAGAGCCTCGGCGGCTCGACGGAGAGCCCGAGCTGCCGTTCCAGCGCTCGGATCCCGAGGTAGGCCAACTGGTTGAGGGCCGCGAACGCGACGCCGATGAGCACGTCGCGCCCGATGATCGGATCTCGAAGCCGCCCCGCGACGAGCCGCGCCCAGGAGACGAGCACGCTCGGCCAGAGGCGGCGCACGTAAGGCTCGATGGCGAGATAGGCGAGCGCCATGGTCACCCCATGGATCAGCGCATGCCCCAGCGGCTGGCCCCCGACGCCTCCCATGAGGATGCTGAAGAGCCCGATCTCGCCGACGTTCGCCGAGAAGAGGTGCTCCAGCAGGTAGACCACCACGATCGAAATCCCGACGACGATGGCCCCGCGCACGTCTCCCCGCTTGGCGCGAAGATTCTGGCGGGCGAGGAAGATGCTCCCGAGCAACGGGATCACGTTGAAGAAGAGGACGACGATCCAGATCTGCGCGGTTGGTTTGAAGTCTTCCGCCGCGACCGCGAGCTTGCCGAGCGGGTTCCGTCCCGCCCCCGCGTACGTCTCGACCTGGACGACGTGTCCGTCGATGGCGGCGGCGACGAGCGTCGTCTCGGCCGCCGTCGAATCGGAGAGTCGCCACGCGGCCACGGTGTCGCCGTGCGCGACGAAGGCCGCGGGGGGCGGGACCGCGACGACACGCGCCGGATCGCGCCCCGCCGCGTCGAGGACCTCCGCCCAGTTCGCCGTGCGCGGCGCCAGGGTGTCGGCGCCCGCGGGCGGAAGCGCCTGGAGCGCCAGGAGTCGCCCTTCCATGTCGAGCACGATGGTCGCGCTGCCCGGGTACGCTTGAGGCGGGTCGGAGAGACTCGGCCTCGGCATGTGGAGATTTTCCGTGTAGAACTGCGCGGGACTCCAGCGGCGCCAGTACTGTTTGGCGCGCACCGGCTTCATCGTCGGCGTCGCCTTCTTCGCCGCGAGCGAGTCCGCGTGCGACATCGAGTCCTTCGCCGCGGGCGCATAGCGCATTCCCTGCGCGGAGTATCGGGGCGCCGGGCGGCCGGTGATGCGCGTCAGGCTCTCCTCGGCGCGCACGGAGAGGACGCTCGGAGGCTTTCCCAACCCCTCGAAGAGGGGCGTCTGAATCCACGATATCCCGAGGAAACAGAGAACCACCACGAGCACCGCGATTCCCGCATAGAGCGGAGGCACGCTCCCCTCGACGCCGGCGTTCGCGACCAGCTCGGGCGACGGCGTCTCGCCCGCCGCCACCGCCGCGGCCAGGGGATCCCCGCCCGGCAGCGCGCCGAAGACCGCGTAGGCCGACTGCGGGCGGCGATTCGGGTCGCGCTCCAGACAGCGGAGGATGACGCGCTCGACGGCCGGGTCGACGTCCCCCACCACGCTCGACGGCATGCGGACCGAGCTGTCGCCGCGGCCCGTGGCGTCGCGCTTGGTGGGATCCGAGACGGGCGCGAGGTCGGTGGCGCGCTTGCCCGTGAAGAGTTCGTAGAGGACGAGGCCGAGCGAGAAGATGTCGCTCTGCACCGAGGCCGTTCCGGTCGCCTGCTGCTCCGGCGCCATGTAGGCGGGCGTTCCGGCGATGACGCCTTCCGCCGCGAGTTCTTCGACGGTGCCCGCCAGGCCGAAGTCGGTGATGCGGACGCGCCCGCGCCCGTCGATCATGATGTTCGCCGGCTTGAGATCGCGATGGAGGACGCCGTTCTCGTG
>DASTKG010000034.1:0-7697 GCA_035716005.1 Candidatus Eiseniibacteriota bacterium | reverse complement strand
GGGGGAGCGGCTGGGGCTGGCGCGGGCGCCGGCGGTTTCATCGGGTCACACCTCCGCGGGCTGTTCGACGACTTCGGGGCGCGGACGCTGCCCGATCCGGTGAAGGATCGTGCTCGGGCAGATGTCGACGCACGCCTCGTTGCACGAAGGCCCGTACGCGAGACAGAGATCGTGGTGAATGATGATGGTCCGGCCATCCCATTCGATGGCCTGGGCCGGACACTTCGAAACACACTTGCGGCAAAGCGTGCAGCCCACCATGCAGGTGGCGCGCACGACGGCTTGTTTGTCCTTGGCGACACAGGATAGCTCGATTCGCCGGTTCCGGGGGTAGAGTTGGAAGAGCTCCTTCGGGCAGACCGGCACGCAGACGGCGCAACCGACGCACTTGTCGTAGTTCACGGCCGCGATGCCGTCGGGGCTGAGATAGAGCGCGTCGAACGGACAGGCGCGCACGCAGTCCCCCAGGCCGAGGCAGCCGTTCTTGCACGCCTTGGGGCCGCCGAAGACGAGCGAGGCGGCCGCGCAGGTGTCGAGCCCGACGTAGCGCGCCTCCTCGCGCGCGAACGCGCTCGTGCCGTGGCAGCGCATGACCACGATCCGGTCCGCCACCGACCCCATCTCCTTGCCCGTGAGCTTCGCGACCGCCTCGGCCACGGCGGCGCGGCCCGGGATGCAGAGATTCGGGGAGACGTCGCCCCGCTCCACCACCGCCTCGGCGTACGCCTGGCAGCCGGCGAATCCGCAGGCGCCGCAGTTCGCCGACGGAAGCTGCGCCCGAACGCGGTCGACGATCGGGTTGCTCGGCACCTGGAAGCGCCTCGCCACCACGCCGAGCGTCACGCCGAAGACCACTCCGATCGACGTGAAGATCGCGAGGCCCCAGAGGGCGATGCCGAGCGGCGATTCGGTCATGCGCTCACCGTAGGAACGTCAGGCCCGAGAAGCCCATGAACGCGAGGGCGAAGAGGCCGGCGAGGGTGAAGGCGATGGGAAGCCCCTGGAAGACCGCGGGGACGCGGGCCAGCTCGAGCTTCTCGCGCGCGCACGACATGAGGAAGAGCGCGATGGCGAAGCCGATACCCGAACCGAGCGCGAGCGCGAACGAATCCGCGGGCCCCGAGTCGGCCGCCGCGTTCAGGAGCGGCACGGCCAGGATGATGCAGTTCGTGGTGATGAGCATGAGGTAGACGCCCCACTTCTGATGGAGCGACCGGTGCGTCTTCTTCAAGATGGTGTCGAGCGCCTGCACCAGGAAGGCGACGACGCCGATGAAGACGATCACCTGCAGGAACTTGAGCTGGAGCGGCGCCATGACGAGGGAGTAGAGCGCCCACGAGAGCATGGCCGAGAGGATCATCACCAGACTGAAGACCAGTCCCATCCCGACGGCCGTGTCGCGCTTCTTCGAGACGCCGAAGAAGATGCAGAGCCCGAGGTAGCGCGTGAAGACGAAGTTGTTGATGAGCGCCGACGAGAGAACGATCGTGAGGAGGAGCGCCCACGGCGCCGGGCGGACGTCGCGCGAAGCGGCCGGCTCCCGCATCGTCACGCGGTAGGCCGCGGCGGGGTCGAGACGGTCTCCGACGGTCAGGAGCACTTTGTCGTCCTTCTCGAGCACGACGTCGCGGACCTCGATCGGGACGTCGGGCGCGCGCGCGTCGGTCACCCGGAAGTTCGAAGGGTCGAGCGATCCCGGAGGGCCCGCGAGTCGGAGCCGCAGGTGATCGGGCGCGAGAATTCGCGCGCCGCGGATGAACCCGCCGCCCGGAGTCGGGGCCGCGTTCGGCTCGGCCGCCGCCGCCGCCGCGAGCGAGCCGGCGAGCGTCATGAAGAGAAGCACGAGTCCCGCGAGAACCAGAAGCCGGAGCCAGGCGGCCCGGCGCGGGACGGAGCGGTCACGCATGGCCATGGCTCCCTCCCCCGGCCGAGGCCGAAGCCTTGCCGCCGTTCCGCCACCGTTCCACGGCGTTGAAGAACGCCATGAGGAGCCCGATCGAGAAGAACCCTCCCGCGGGGAGCGCGAAGAAGAGGAGCGGCTTCTCGGGGGTGATCATGTGCCCGAGGATGGCGCCGCTTCCGAGGATCTCCCGAAACGCCCCGATCACGAGGAGCGCGAAGAGGAAGCCGAGCCCCATGCCGAGCCCGTCCCAGAAGGTGGGGATGAGGGGCATGCGGGAGGCGAAGACCTCGAGGCGCGAGATGATGATGGCGAACGCGACGATCAGCTTCACGTAGAGGCCGACCTGCGCGTAGAGCGCCGGGAAGAAGCCGGCGAGCACCATGTCGATGGCGCTCACCCAGACGGCGATGATGATCGTGTAAACCGGAATCCGGACGCGCGGATGGATGCCGCGGCGCGTCAGGGCCACGGTGACGCTCGAGAGGACCTGGACGAGGAGGACGGCCACGCCGAGCATGAGCCCGTTCAGCACCGTGGTGGTGACGGCGACCGCCGGGCAAAGCGAGAGCGCCAGGCGGAAGACAGGGTTCTCGCCGAAGATCCCGTTCATGAGGAGCGTCTTCGCGCTCGGCGGACGCTCGATGAGAGTGATCGGCTGGCCGCCGCTCATGGCGTCCCTTCCAGACGGGCCGACCCCGCCGGCCCGGTCACGTGCGGGCCGAGGAGCTCCCAGCGCCGCTTGAAGTGAAGGATGGTGGCGCGCACGCCGTCGGTGAGCGCGCGGCTCGAGATCGTGGCGCCGGTAACGGCGTAGATCGGCTTCTCCGCCTCTCGCGCCTCGAGCGGGCCGTAGCTCGAGGTCCAGGCGCCCGCGTCGGTCCCGGCGCGCGCCCGGAGCGCCGCGCGCCAGTCTTCGGGCATCGGGTCGCGCGTCACGTCGAGCCGCGGCACCGATCCGATCGGGCGCCCGACGTACTGGCCCTGGAACCATCCGGTCGCCACCTCGGCGCCGAGTCCGGGGTCCTCCTCGTGCTCCACGACGCGCACCCCGGCGATGGTCCAGTCCGCCTTCAGCGCGACGAAGAAGCGAATTCGATTCTTGTAGCCTCGCGACTCCCCTTCCGCCACGAATCCGGCCGGGGCGCCCTCCTTCATCGCGACGAAGATCCGCCCCAGCGAATGGAGCTCCCGCGGCTCGGGGGCCGAGGCGCTCAGCGCCGTTTCCCTCGTCAGCGTCCCGTCGAGCGCGAAGACGAGCTCGCGCCCCTCCGCCGTCCCCTCGCTCGGAAGGCGGTAGACGACGGCGTCGCGCGCGGGGGTCAGGTACTGGCGGATTTCGAGAACCTTCGCTCCCTCGCCGAGGCCGAGGAGCTCGGCGACGGCGCGCCGCTCGCCGCGCACGCGCGCCTCCTCGGCGTAGCGCTCGGTGGCGACGTAGATGCCGCCGAGGACCGCGGCGCCGAGAGCGCAGGTGACCGTCATCGACAGGACGATGCGCCAGAGCTCGGAGGCCGGCATCGGGGCCGGAGCGGCGCCGGCCGGGATCTTCACGCTCTCGCTCACGAGGGCGCCCCCGCGAAGACGGGACGGCGCGGCCTGAACCAGAGGTTCAGGGCCGGCACCATCGTGTTCGCGAGCAGGATGGCGTAGCAGATTCCCTCCGGATAGCCGCCGTAGAGCCGAATGATTCCGGTCAGCGCGCCGATCAGGAGCCCGAAGACGATCTGCCCGTTCCGCGTCGTGGGCGAGGTGACGTAGTCGGTCGCCATGAAGAGGGCGCCGAGCCAGAGCCCGCCGGAGAGGAGATGGAGCGCGAACTCTCCCGAGGCCGCGGTCACGAGCGCCATCCCCACGACGACGGCGAGCGGAATGGTCGGCGTGATGATCCGCTTCCAGAGAAGGAAGGCGCCGCCGAGGAGAAGGAGGATCACCGAGACCTCGCCGATCGATCCCGGACGGAACCCGATCAGCAGATTCACGTAGGGAGAGCCGGGACCGCCGAGCAGTTCCATGGTGGCGGCGATTCCCCGTTCGCGGAGCGCGCCGAGCGGCGTGGCGGTCGTCATGGCGTCGATGCCCGAGACGAGCGGCTTCGCGGCCGACCATCCCGAGGTCATCGGAAGAGGGAACGTCGCCATGAGGAACGCCCGACCGATGAGCGCGGGGTTGAAGAGGTTGTAGCCGAGGCCGCCGAAGATCGACTTGGCGAAGACGATGGCGAAGATGGCCCCGAGGAAGGCGGCCCACGGCGGGAGAAGCGGCGGAAGCGTCATCGCGAGAAGGAGGCCCGTGCAGAAGGCGCTCCCGTCGCGCAGCGAGGCGCGGCCCTTCATGAGGCGGTTCGCGCCCCACTCGGCGCCGAGCGCGCCCGCGATGGAGCCGATCAGGACCGCGAGCGCGGGGAGGCCGAAGACCACGACGCCCCAGAGCGCCGCGGAGGCGAGCGCCGCGTTCACGGTCCACATGATCTTCGACGTCGTCTCCGGGGAGTGGACGTGCGGCCCCGGTTCGATGATGAAGGTCGGCTCGGTCCGGCCGGCGTCGACGGCGGGCGCGTCGCTCATACCTTCACCTTCGCTTCCACGGCGCGGCGAAGCGCCGACTTGGCCACCTGCATGAACTGGAGGAGGGGCCGCGCCGACGGGCAGACGTAGGTGCAGCAGCCGCACTCGTAGCAGTCGATCGGACCGTACGGTTCGGTGTCGAGCACCTTCCCCGCCTCGACGCGAAGCGAGACCTGGTCGGGCTCGAGGCCGAGCGGACAGGCGTCGATGCAGCGGCCGCACTGGATGCACGGCCCGTACCCTTCCTCCATGGGGCCGCGGCCCGTGAGGAGGAGGAGCCCGTTCATTCCCTTGATGAGCGGAAGGTCGAGGCGCGGGAGCGCGCGTCCCATCATGGGGCCGCCCGCGATGAGCCGCGTCGTGTCGGGACGCATCCCGCCGCTCGCGTCGATCAGCGCCTGCAAGAGGGTTCCGATCGGGGCGCGGAGATTCTTCGGCTGGAACACGCCGGGGCCCGTCACCGTCACGACGCGGTCGAGGAGCGGCCGCCGATAACGAATGGCCTGGTAGACCGCCTGCGCGGTCGCGACGTTTTGGACCAAGACGCCCACCGCCGACGGGAGCGAGCGCGGCGGAATCACGCGGCCGGTGAGCGCGGTGACCAGCTGACGCTCGGCTCCCTGGGGATAGCGCACTTCGCAGGGGACGACCTCGAAGGTCTGCTCCCCCAGCGGCACGTCGCGTGCCGCGGCGCGAAGCGCCTCGACGGCGGGCATCTTGTCCGCCTCGACTCCGACCATCACCCGCTTCACGCCGATGAGGCGCGCCATGATCAGGGCGCCCTCCACGATCGCGGCCGGGTCCTCGAGCATCAGGCGGTAGTCGGAGGTCAGATAGGGTTCGCACTCGGCGCCGTTCAGGATGAAGGTGTCGACGCGGACGTTCGGCGGGAGCGTGAGCTTGCGGTAGGTCGGGAAGGCGGCGCCGCCGAGCCCGACGATGCCGGCCTCGCGGACGCGCTCCAGCATCGCCTCCCGCGGAAGCGAACGCCATCCCGAGTCCTCGGGAAATTCCGTCTCGGCCTCGCCCTCGCGGGCGATGATGATGGAGTCGACCGTCACGAGCGTCGGATGGGGCCGCTTGTCGAGAGGCTTCACCTTCCCGCTGATCGTGGCGTGAAGCGGCGCGCCGGTCGCCCCGCCCTCGGCGATCTTCTGGCCGCGGACGACCTTGTCGCCCTTCTTCACGAGAGGCACGGCCGGCTCTCCCAGGTGCTGCACCAGCGGCAGCCAGACCTCCGACGGCAAGGGCGAGATCGTCTCGATCGGCAGAAGCGCGGTCTCGCGCTTGTGCGTCCCGGGGTGAATCCCCCCGCGGCCGAACGTCTTCAGTTCGATCCGCTCCGTCGTCATGGCCGTGCGCCGTCCCTTTCCGGAACCGAGCCGTTCATCCGATGAATTGCGATTCCAGAATGCCGGGGCAGGGGTTCTCCCGGCCGGGGCCGAGGAGAAACGCCATCGTCGAGCCGCGGTCCGAATCGACGCCCGACTTGGCCCGGACCGTGGCGGAAAGCGGCCCGTCGGCCGGGCGCCCGCGCCGCGCGTCGAGGAGGTGCCCCACGCGCGCCGAACCGAGCCGATGCGTCTGCTCGGCGTTCCCGCTCGTGGCGATCGCCTCGTCGCGAAGGACGAAGCGGCGCGCCACGGCCCCCGTCACGGGGTGCGCCACGCCGATGACCCAGCCTTCCCCCGCGGCGCCCGCGGTCGCGCCCGTCTCGGGCGTTCCCATGGCGTAGACGTTTCCGCCCACGTCGACGAGCGCCGAGCCGATGCCGGCGGCCCGGAGCGCGTCGACGGCGCGGTCGAGAGCCCAACCCTTCCCGATCGAACCGAGGTCGAGCGAGGCGCCTCGCCGCGTGACCCCCACCGTCCCCGCGGCGCGGTCGACCGTCACGAGGCGGTGGCCCGTAACGTGGAGGGCCGCCGCGATCTCGCGATCGCTCGGATACGCCGTTCGCTTCGAGTCGTAGAATCCGTAGAGGCGCATGAGCGGAAGGATCGTCGGATCGTAGAGGCCGCCCGTGAGCCGCGCGCCCTCCAGGGCCCGCTCCACCACGTCGATCACATCGCGATCGACCGCGACCGCCGAGACGCCCGCGGCGGCGTTCACGCGCGCGATCTGGCTGTCGGGGCGATGGATGCTCATCTGGCGGTCGACCCGGGCGATGGCCGCGAAGGCTCCCTCGATGCCTCGGGCCGCCTGGGCTTCGTCGCCGGCCACGGCCACCACGCGCACCCAGGTGCCGAGCGCGGGCCGCGCGGTTTCGAGCCGCGTCGCGGCGGCGCCCGCCGCGGCGGCCGGTTTCACGCCCTTCTTCGAAAGGAGGCCGCCGGCGAGCGGCAGGACGCCGGCCCCCGCCAGGAGGCCGAGCTGCACGAGGAAGCGGCGCCGTTCGGAGTGCCGGGGCGAGGGAGACGCCGAGGGTGACTCGACGACGTGATGCGTTTGACGGTCGGGGACTTGGCCGCTCTTGGGCTCTGACATCGCGCGCTCCAAATGTGGAGACCGGCAGGGAGGGGGACGAGGCCATCGATCCCTCATGGCGTACCCCTCCGGGGGGTCTGTAACCTAAGCTACGACTTCGGGCCTTGCCGGGTGCATGGCGCATTGGGTCCATGCCCGTTGGTACCTAAGTACCTGGATTCGTCGAAGCGTCGTTGTGGCAAAGTGTTGGCAGGAATTCAGCCAAGGAGGAAATCGATGCCCAACCTACCCGTGTTCTACGTCGATCAGGATCTCTGCACCGAGTGCGGCGACTGCATCAAGCTCCTGCCCCAGGCCTTCCGAAAGGTCGAGGACGAGGAAGTCGCCGAGGTCTACGCCGAGCTGGACGAATCGCAGAAGCCGAAACTCGACAAGATCATGACCGAGTGCCCCGGCCACGCGATCCTCTGGAAGAAGAAGTAGGCCGGCCATGAAAACGCCCGTGCAGGTCGTCGATCTCCAGGAGACGATCCGCGCCTCCGTCCTCGAAGTGCGGGGGGACGGCAAGGCCGGGGGTGGCCTGGTCCTCGCGTTCCAGAGCCTGGCCAGCCTCATGCTTCGAGACGCCGAGATGCACGTGCAGGAGTGGCCCTTCTTCTCCAGCGCGCGCCGCGGCGCCAACATCCGCTCATTCCTCCGTATCAGCCGCCGCCCGGTCGAGGCCGCCTGCGAGGTCACCCGTCCCCGCGTGGCCGTCCTGATGGACGAGGGCGCGGCCCGGTCGGTCGACTTCGCCCAGGGCGTGC
>DASTKG010000033.1:0-20510 GCA_035716005.1 Candidatus Eiseniibacteriota bacterium | reverse complement strand
GGACGAGACGGGCGAGTTCCCGTGGGAGAACATCCGCAAGATGCGGGAGCTCGGCCTGTTCGGGATGACCTTCCCGCCCGAGTACGGCGGGGCGGGCCTCGACACGCTCTCCTACGCCATCGCCGTGGAGGAGATCTCCCGGGCCTGCGCCTCCACCGGGATCACCCTCGCCGCGCACACCTCGCTCGGCACCTGGCCGATCTACGCGTTCGGCACGGACGAGCAGAAGCGGAAATACCTCCCGGCGCTCTGCTCCGGCGAGAAGCTCGCGGCGTTCGGCCTGACGGAGCCCGAGGCGGGCTCCGACGCCGGCGGCACGAAGACGCGCGCCGTGAAGGAGGGGACGCAGTACCGGATCAACGGACGGAAGATCTACATCACGAACGGCTCCGTCTGCGGCACGGCGGTCTTCACGGCCGTGACCACGCCGGGGATCGGCGTGCGCGGCATCTCCTCGTTCATCATCGAGAAGGGGACGCCCGGATTCTCGGCCGGCACGAAGGAGCGGAAGCTCGGGCACCGCGCCAGCGACACGGTGGAGCTCTACTTCGAGAACGTGACCCTTCCCGAGGACGCCATGCTCGGCGAGGAGGGCGGGGGCTTCAAGCAGTTCATGAAGACCCTCGACGGCGGCCGCATTTCGATCGGCGCCATGTCGGTGGGGATCGCCCAGGCCGCGCTCGACGCGGCGCTCAAGTACGCCCAGGAGCGGCGGCAGTTCGGCAAGGCGATCGCCGAGTTCCAGGCGATCCAGCTCCTCCTCGCCGAGATGGCCACCGAGATCGAGGCGGCGCGGCTCCTCGTCTACCAGACGGCGCGCTACAAGGACCGCGGCGGCAGCTTCACGCGCCACGCCGCCATGGCGAAGCTGAAGGCGTCGACGATCGCCATGAAGTGCGCGAACCTCGCCATCCAGATCCACGGTGGGGCCGGCTACATGACCGACCACCCCGTGGAGCGCTATTTCCGCGACGCCAAGTTGATGGAGATCGGCGAGGGGACCTCGCAGATCCAGATGCTCGTGATCGCCCGCGAATTGCTACGCGAAACGGCCAGCCGCCCGGGACTCTGACCGGGCGCCGCCGTCCGCATAAATGAGGAGAGAACGCCGTGTCCGACCGTGACGCATTCATCGTCTCAGCCTGTCGCACCGCCATCGGCGAGTTCCAGGGGAGCCTCGCCGGCATGAGCGCGCCGCAACTCGGCGCCCTCGCGATCAAGGAAGCCGTGCAGCGCGCCGGCATCGAAGCCGGCCAGGTGGAGGAAGTGCTGATGGGGAACGTCGTCCAGGCGGGCGTGGGGCAGGCCCCCGCGCGCCAGGCGATGATCCACGCGGGAATTCCGAACACCGTCGCCGCCATGACCGTGAACAAGGTCTGCGGTTCGGGCCTCAAGGCCGTCATGCTCGCCGCGCAGGCCATTCGCGCCGGCGACGCCGACGTCATCGTGGCGGGCGGCATGGAGTCGATGTCGAACGTGCCCTACTACCTGACCAAGGCCCGGACCGGATACCGGCTCGGCCACGGGGAGGTCGTCGACGGCATGATCCACGACGGACTCTGGGATTCGTTCAACAACTTCCACATGGGGAGCGCCGCGGAGCTGATCGCGAAGAAGTTCAACGTGACGCGCGAGGACCAGGACCGCTTCTCCATGGAGAGCCACCTGAAGGCCGCGAAGGCCCAGGCGGCGAACGCCTTCAAGGACGAGATCCTTCCGGTCCTCATCCCTCAGAAGAAGGGCGACCCGAAGAGCTTCGTCGCCGACGAGCGCGTTCGACCCGACACCACGATGGAGACGCTCGGAAAGCTCCGTCCCGCCTTCCAGAAGGACGGCACGGTGACGGCGGGGAACGCTCCCGGCCTGAACGACGGCGCCTCCGCGCTGGTCGTCATGTCGGGCGACGCCGTGAAGCGGACGGGCGCGAAGCCGCTCGCCCGGGTGAACGGATACGCCACCGGGGGAACGGCCCCCGAGATGGTCTTCTACGCGCCGGTCGTCGCGGTGCGGCAGCTGGCCGAGAAGCTCGGCCGGAAGACGAACGCCTGGGATCTCATCGAGGCGAACGAGGCCTTCGCCGCGCAGGCGATCGTCGACGCGCGGGAGCTGGAGTGGGATCCGGCCGCGCTGAACGTCCGCGGCGGCGCGGTGGCCCTCGGCCATCCGATCGGCGCGAGCGGGGCGCGCATCCTCACGACCCTCCTCTACGCCATGCGCGACGGGAAGAAGAAGTCGGGTCTCGCGACCCTCTGCCTGGGCGGCGGCAACGCGGTCGCCCTGAGCGTGGAGGCCGCATGAGCGCCACGACGCAGGCCCTGAAGCCGGTCGTGGTGATCGGCGCCGGCACCATGGGGAACGGCATCGCCCAGACGTTCGCGTCGGGCGGCCATCCGGTCCTCCTCCTGGAAGCGAACGAGGCCGCCCTGAAGCGCGGCCTCGCGGTCATCGAGAAGAGCCTCGCGAAGTTCGTGGAGAAGGGGAAGCTCGACGCCGCGAAGCGCGACGAGACGCTGGCGCGGATCGCGACGCGCGAGTCCGAGTTCCCGCTCGACGCGTGCGCCCTCGCCATCGAGGCCGTCCCGGAGAAGTTCGAGATCAAGCGGGCGGTCTACCAGTCGATCGAGCCGAAGCTTCCCCCCGACGCGATTCTCGCGACGAACACGTCCTCCATCTCCGTGACGGAGCTGGCCGCGGTCACCAAGCGCCCCCGGCGGTTCGTCGGGATGCACTTCATGAACCCGGTCCCTCTCATGCCGCTCGTCGAGGTGGTCCGCGGGCTCGACACCGGCGAGGAAACGGTGGCGGAGACCGTGGAGCTCTCCAAGGCGCTCGGGAAGACGCCGGTCGTGGTGGCCGATCGTCCGGGCTTCGTCAGCAACCGGGTCCTGATGCCGATGATCAACGAGGCGGCCTTCACGCTGCTCGAGGGCGTGGCCGACCGCGAGGCGATCGACACGGTGATGAAGCTCGGCATGAACCACCCGATGGGCCCGCTCGCGCTGGCCGATCTCATCGGCATCGACGTCTGCCTCGACATCATGAACGTGCTCCACGAGGGCTTCGGAGACAGCAAGTACCGCCCCTGCCCGCTTCTCAAGTCGATGGTCGCCGCGGGGCGACTCGGCCGGAAGTCGGGACGCGGCTTCTACGAGTACGCGTGACGCGGCCGCGATCGGCCGGGCGATGAACTTCCATCTGACCGAAGAGCAGGAGATGCTGCGCGCCATGGCGCGCGAATTCGCCGACGGCGAAATCGCGCCCATCGCCGCTCGGATGGACGAGGAGGGGCGGATCCCGGAGGATCTCCGGAAGAAGCTCCGCGACCAGAATTTCTTCTCGCTCCTCATCCCGGAGGAGTACGGCGGGGCGGGGATCGACCAGGTGGCCTACGCCGTCATTCTCGAGGAGCTCTCCCGCGCCTCGGCGGCGGTCGCCATCACGGTGTCGGTGCACAACTCCGTCGGCGCCGCGCCGATCCAGGTCTTCGGGACGGAGGCGCAGAAGAAGAAGTGGCTGCCGCTCCTGGCCCGCGAGGCTCTCGGCGCGTTCGCGCTCACCGAGCCGGGCTCCGGGTCGGACGCCGCGGCGCTGATCACGAAGGCCGACCGGCAGGGCGACGATTACGTCCTGAACGGAACGAAAACGTTCATCACGAACGGGGCGTACGCCGATCTCTTCCTGGTGATGGCCCGCACCAGCAAGGAGCAGAAGCACCGGGGCATCACGGCGTTCCTGATCGAGAAGGACCGGCCCGGGCTCCGGGTCGGGAAGACCATCCACAAGATGGGGCTTCTCGCGTCCGACACCACCGAGCTGATGCTCGAGGAGTGCCGCGTCCCGGTCGAGAACAGGCTGGGCGACGAGGGGCACGGCTTTCGGGTGGCGATGCAGGCGCTGGACGGCGGCCGCATCGGTGTCGCCGCGCAGGCGCTCGGCATCGCCCAGGCGTCGCTCGACGCGGCGGCCCGCTACGCGAAGGAGCGGGTTCAGTTCGACCGGACCATCGCCGAGTTCCAGGCCGTACAATGGATGATCGCGGACATGGCCACCGAGATCGACGCGGCGCGCCTTCTCATGCTGCGGGCGGCCTGGCTGAAGGACAACGGGCTCCCGTGCGGGCCGCAGGCTTCGATGGCGAAGCTCCTGGCGTCGCGCATGGCCCGGGTGTCGGCCGACTACGCCGTCCAGATCCACGGCGGCTACGGCTACACGAAGGAATTCGCCGTGGAGCGCTACTATCGTGACGCGAAGGTGACCGAACTCTACGAAGGCACGTCGGAGATCCAGCGCATCGTGATCGCCGGCTCGATTCTCCACCCGAAGGAGCGTAAGAAGACGCCGTGAGCCCCATCCCTCGCTCGAAAGTCGCGGTGCTGAAAACGACGCCCGCCACCGTCGTGGCGGACTTCGCCCGGCTGATGGACCTCGCCGACATGCGGCAGGAGCTCGATCCGGCGAAGACCACGCTGCTGAAGATCAACATCTCCTGGCACGTCTACTACCCGGCCTGCTCCACGAGCCCGTGGCAGCTGGACGGAGTCATCCGGGGCCTCCTGGCGGCCGGCTTCGATGCGAAACGCATTCTGGCCGCGCAGAATTCCACGGTCGTGGTCGATCCCCACGTGGGCGTCCGGAACAACAAGCTCGAGCCGGTGTTGGACTCATTCGGGATCCGCTCCGTCTGGCTGAACGACCCGGAGAGCGAGAAGGACTGGGTCCGCTACGAGCCGAAGGGAAAGATGCTCGTCCTCCACGACGTCTATCCCGACGGCCTCATGATTCCGAAGACGCTCATGGGGGCGAACATCGTCCATCTGCCGACGCTCAAGACGCACGTCTTCACCGAGATGACGGGCGCCATGAAGAACGCGTTCGGGGGGCTCCTTCACCTGAAGCGGCACTGGACGCACAGCGTGATCCACGAGACCCTGGTCGACCTCCTCACGATCCAGACGGAGATCCACCCGGGAATCTTCGCGGTCATGGACGGCACCGTCTCGGGCGACGGGCCGGGCCCGCGGGCCATGCGGCTCCGCGTCACGAATCTCATGCTCGCCTCGCGGGACCAGGTGGCGATCGACGCGACGGCCGCGAGACTGATGGGGTTCGATCCGCTCACGATCAAGTTCCTTCGCCTGGCGAACGACGCGGGGCTCGGGAACGCCGATCCGCGGAACATCGAGCTCGTGGGGGACGACGTGTCGAACGTGAATCTCCATTACGCCCGGAACGAGAACACGCTCGCGTCGAAGGGGCAGAAGCTGATCTATCACGGGCCCCTGAAGCCGCTCGAGAAGTTCCTGCTTCAGAGTCCTCTCGTTCCGTGGTCGTACGCGGCGTCGCGCGCCTACCACGACGGGTACTGGTATCCTTTCGTCGGGAAGCCGCGGAAGGCGGAGATCATGAAGAGCGAATGGGGTACTCTCTTCCGCGACAGGTACGAGCCCAAGGGCGTCGAATGAGCCGGGACGCCCGGCGGTCAGGAGGACGAATGGGGTGGAATCGTCGGGTCACGCGTGCGCGGGCGCTGGCGGTCGCGCTGGCGGTCGTCGTCGGGTCTTCCATGGGCGCCGGGGCCGCGTCGGCCCAGAGCGGCGGCGAACCGATGATGCTTCCCGAGAACTCCGCCTCGCAGGCCCCGCAGCAGACGCTGCCCGGGGACTCCTACGTGGCGGAGGTCGTCGACTCCACCTTCTTCGTGGGGCCCGCCGAATTCTTCGCGCTCGATCTTCCGACGAGCGGCGCCGGCATCGTGGCGACGCACCTCTCGGGCACAGTGGCGGTCGCCGGGAAGGGGGACATCCTCGTCCGCCTCTTCGCGGGCGCCGAATACGACCGGTGGCTGAAGAAGCGGGGCGGGCCGGAGGCGAAGCCCTTCTGGGTCTCGCCGAAATCGCGGTCGATCAATCTGGATCGCGATCTCCCGGCGGGGCAGCCGGTGGTGCTCCTCCTCGACAACGGCTACTCCATCCGCACGCCCAAGCGCGTGCACTGCCAGCTGCAGATCCAGTACCGGCGCGTGGGCGCGGGCGCCGCGCCGCGCGTCTCCGCGGATTCGAAGGGTGGGAAGAGCGGGACGCCGAAGTCGGACGACGTCGTGCCGACGCCTCGAAGCAACGAGGAAGAGGATACGCCGCCGCCCCCTCCGCCCCCACCGCCGGACGACAGCGGGAACTAGCGGCGCCGAGCGACTAGCGCTTCTTCTTGTCGCCGGCCCAGGGCGACGTCCGCATCAGGAGCAGCTGCCCGCCGCCCCCATGGCCGTCGAACGTCGTGGAGCGGTCGTTTCGCGCCTGCACGGCCACGAGCCACGTCCCCGGGCCGAACGCCTCGCTCGCGTCGACGATTCCCGCCGCCCGCCAGAGCCCCCCCGTTCCCTCCGGAGACATGCGACCCTGAGGGTCCCGCTCCGCGCACTCGGCGAGCACGTCGAGCCGGCGCGTCGTGAGATCGAAGCGAAGGACGCGGGACGGGCGGATGCCGCGCCGCCCCGGATCCTCCTGGATCATGAGGCTCTGCATGTCGGTCTCGAGGTCGTGGGGCCGGTAGATGTCGTCGGCCTCGTCCCCGTCGAGAACGACGCGGATCTCCCGCACGAGCGTGGGATCGAACGGATCGAGTTCGATCCGGTAGATCCGCCCGTTGCCCGTCACGGGCCTCCCGCTCACCGGATCCATGAAGTACTCGTCGCCGATGTCGGCGAGGAAGAAGGCGCCCGGGTTCCGCGGGTCGAGCGCCACGTCGCCGAGGCGCACGAAGTCGAGGGCGCGCGCCGCCCGCGCCGACAACTCCACCGCCGAGGCGGCCGTCGGGTCGCCCGCGACGGTGAACCCCCGCACGGGCACGAAGCGGCCGGTGAGCGGCGGCTTCGTCTTCCGCGCCATCGCCGCGCTCTGCGTGTCGGGGCGGTCGCTCGGCGGATCGGCGCGCAGCACGTAGAGCGAGCCGCGCCCCGACAGGAAGTCCGTGTCGCTGTCGGCCAGGTACATGTAGAGCTGCGACCGGCCGGGATCTCCGTTCTCGGTGAGGATCGCGACGAGCCGGCCGTTCGCGAGAGGGAGCATGAGCGTCATGTCGTGCTGGAAATGTCCGAGCCAGGGGAGCGGCGTCACGATGCCGCTCCGGACGTCCACCGCGGCCACGATGCCGCGGTTCGGGCCGAGCATCGAGCCTTCGTTCACCAGGAACTGGGACGTGAGGAACCCCTCATGCGTGTCGGCCAGGAAGGCGGAGCTCAGGTCCTCGAAGGTCTCGCCGACCGTTTCTCCGTCCACGAGCCAGTCGGCGGCCACCACGCGGCGCGATCGCTCGTCGAGCAGGAGTCTCGAGACGCGGCCGCTTCCGATCCCGTCCTCCCACGACGTCTGGTGGGTCACGTAGATCTCGGCGAGACCCTGTCCCAAATCCTGGAGCCCGATGCCGTCGGGCGCCGGGAAGAAGAGGAAGTTCTCGGCGTCCTCGACGGGCCCGAGAATCGAGTCCCCCACCGTGACGAGCGGCGAGAAGGAGACCCTCGGGTCGAGGGGGCGCATCCAGGAGCCCTGCTCGGTTCGAAAGCCGGGCCCGGGCCAGGGGCGAAGCTCGGGCCGTTCGGCCGCCCGCGCGGGGGACGGCGCGACGGCGAGGGATGCCGGGCCGGCGAGCGAAACGGCCAGCGTGACGGCGACGAGGAGTCGCGAGGCCCGTCGCCCGGGCGTCCTCATGCAGGCTTTCGTTTCAGGAAGAGGCCCGCCACCAATCCGACCACGGCGCCCGACACGATCTGATCGATCAGCTCGGCGAGCACGAACGGGGCGGGGAAGTCGTACCAGTTCCACGACGGCACGCTGATCGACATCCATCCGATCAGGAAGGCCATGATGCCGCCCGAGACGAATGAGCCGAGCCCGCCCGCGAACTTCGCGAGGAGGAGGGCGGTGACGAACGCGGTCAGGATGTTCGTGAATAGTTCCGTCACGAGGCGCGACGGGGGCATGGGATCGACCCCGTTCGGCCCGAGGATCAGGATCCCGTGGGGCCCGATCTTGTACTTCTCGACCCAGGCGGCCTCCTCTTCCTTCGTGAGCTTCTTCGACCTGTCGTAGCCGGGAAACATGTAGAGGCCCGGCTCGGGGGTCGTCTGCTGGATGGCGGGGATGACCATCGCTTCGTGGGGGTGCGTCTTGATACCCATCATCCCGATCGGGGTCGCCATGTGCTCCACGGCCCCCCAGACGAAGAGCGCGACGCCCGCCACGATTCCTGCCAGGATCACCTTGCCCATCGGACCCTCCTTCGTGTGATTCCCCGCTCGCGGGGATTGGTTCCGTGAAAATCAGCGGTTCAGGCTACGCGCGACCCCCGCTCGCAGAATTCGACGAGGACGCCGCCGAGCGAGCGCGGGTGGACGAACGCGATCTTCGTCCCGTGGCTCCCTTCGCGCGGCGTGCGGTCGATCAGCTCGAGCCCCGCGGCCGCCGCGCGCGCCAGGGCGGCCTCGATGTCGCGGACGTGAAACGAGAGATGGTGGATCCCCTCGCCCCGCTTCTCGAGGAACTTCGCGATCGTCGAGTCGGGGCGGATCGGCTCGAGAAGCTCGATCTCGGTCCCTCCCGCCTCGAGGAAGGCGATCTTGAGCCCCATGGAATCGAGCGTGATCGTGTCGACGTGCCGGAATCCGAGGCTCTTCGTCCAGCGGGGGATCGCCTCGTCGAGCGATCGGACGGCGATGCCGACGTGGGCGAGCCCGTCGACGATCGGTTCGACGGTCATGGGACGATCTCTCCGTTCACGCCGAGAAGGAGGAAGACCGCGATGCCGAGGGCGATCCGGTACCAGCCGAACGGCACGAGGCCCCGGCGGTTGAGATAGCGAAGGAACGTCGTGATGGCGAGCCCGGCGACGACGGCCGCGACCACGAGGCCGGCGATGACCGGAACGGGGCCTCCGAGATCGGGCCCCAGGATCGCGTCGTGGTTCTTCACGAAATCGTAGAGCGTGGCCATGCCGAGGGTCGGAAGCGCGAGGAGGAACGAGAACTCCGCCGCGGCGACGGGCGTGGCGCCGAGGAGGAGCGCCGCCATGATCGTGGCGAGCGCCCGCGACGTTCCCGGCCAGAGCGAGAGGCACTGCGCGAGGCCGATGAGGAGCGCGGCCTGGAGCGGGAAGTCGTCCACAGTGGCGTACCGGGGCGAGCCCCCGCGCCGCCGCCGCCACGCCTCGATGACGAGGATCGCGACGCCGCCGACGATGAGCGCCGCGGCGACGGGGCGCGGGCCGAAGAGGTTCTCCTTGATCCAGTGGTGCGTGAGGAATCCGACCGCGGCGGCCGGAAGGAACGCGACCACGAGCTTGAGAAGGAGCGCCCGGCCCCGGGGATGCGGCGTCACCACGCCCTTCGCCAGCTCGGCCACGCGCGTCCGGTAGAGCCAGACCACGGCGAGGAGCGCGCCGGCCTGAATGACGATCTCGTAGGCGTCGATGGCCGATCCCGAGAGGCCCATGGCGCGGGCGGCGAGGATGAGATGGCCGGTGCTCGAGACGGGAAGGAACTCGGTGAGGCCCTCGACCGCGCCGAGGATCATGGCTTGAATCAGGTTCATCGACGGGGCCTCCGTGGCCGCTGGAAATCGGGTTCGGGCGCGCCGCTGCGCGCGCTCACGTGCCCGGCTGGTACGTGTGGTAGACGCGCCGCAGCGCGTCGCTGATCTCTCCGAGCGTGGCGCCCGCCTTCACGGCGTCGATGACGGCCGGGACGAGATTCCCGTCCCGCCGTGCGGTCTCCTCCACGCGCTGCGCCGCGAGGGAGGCGGCCTTCGGGTCGCGCGCGGCGCGGAAGGCGCGGACGCGGTCGGCCTGCCGGCGCTCCAGCGTGGGGTCGAGCGTGAAAGCGGGCGTGGCGGCTTCGTCGGCGTCCCCGAATCGGTTCACGCCGACGATGATCGTCTCGCCGCGCTCCACGGCCATCTGGAATTCGTACGCGCTCTTCTCGATCGAGTCTTGGGGATAGCCCGCCTCGATCGCCCGGACCGCTCCTCCCAGCGCGTCGATCACCTCGATCTCGTGGCGCGCCTCGCGCTCGATGCGGTCGGTCCGAGCCTCGATGGCCCAGGCGCCGCCGACCGGGTCGGCGGTGTTCACGACGCCCGACTCGAACGCCAGGAGCTGCTGCGTTCGGAGCGCTGTGGTCACGGCCTCCTCGGTCGGGAGCGAGATCGCCTCGTCGAAGGAATTCGTGTGAAGCGACTGGCAGCCGCCGAGCACCGCCGCGAGCGCCTGCACGGCGACGCGGGCGATGTTGTTGTGAGGCTGCTGGGCCGTGAGCGTGGAGCCTCCCGTCTGGGCGTGGAAGCGGAGCATGCTCGACCTGGGGTCGGCGGGACGGAAGCGCTCCGCCATGAGGCGCGCCCAGAGGCGGCGCGCGGCGCGGAATTTCGCGATCTCCTCCAGGAAATCGTTGTGCGCGTTGAAGAAGAAGGAGAGGCGCGGCGCGAACGAGTCGACCGGCAGACCGCGCTCGACCGCGGCGCGAACGTACTCGAGCCCGTTCGCGAGCGTGAAGGCGACCTCCTGCACCGCGGTGGAGCCCGCCTCGCGAATGTGGTAGCCGCTGATCGAGATCGTGTTCCACTGCGGCACGTCGCTCGCGCAGAACTCGAAGATGTCGGTGGCGATCTTCAGGGACGGCGCCGGCGGATAGATGTAGGTGCCGCGCGCGATGTACTCCTTCAGGACGTCGTTCTGCACCGTGCCCGAGAGCTTTTCGCGCGGGATGCCGCGGCGATCGGCCACGGCGATGACGAACGAGAGAAGGATCATCGCGGTGGCGTTGATCGTCATGGAGAGGCTCACCCGCTCGAGCGGGATTCCGTCGAGGAGCCGCTCCATGTCGTCGAGCGTCGAGATGGCGACGCCGACGCGGCCCACCTCGCCCTCGGCCCGCGGTCCGTCGGAGTCGTATCCCATCTGGGTCGGCAGATCGAAGGCCACCGAGAGACCGGTCTGGCCCTGGCCGAGGAGGTAGCGGTAGCGCTGGTTCGATTCCTCGGCGGCGCCGAAGCCGGCGTACTGGCGCATGGTCCAGAGCCGGGAGCGGTACATGCCGGCATGGATGCCGCGCGTGTAGGGAGGCTGGCCGGGAAGCTCGGGCGTCGCGCCGCCGCGGGGGACGAGATCGGCCCGGGCCATCGCTACGCCTCGTCGGGCGTGACGGTGAGGAGGAGCGCCCCCGACTCCACCGGAGTTCCCGCCGACACCGAAACGGCGGTCACCCGGCCCGAGAGGGGAGCGGGGAGCGCGTTCTGCATCTTCATCGCCTCGACGACGACGAGGGGGCTTCCCGCCTCCACGCGGTCGCCGAGCGCCGCGAAGACCTCCACGACGAGTCCCGGCATCGGGGCGTGAAGCTCGCCGGCGGCCGTCACCTCGTGGCGGCGGCGGGCGAGCTTCGGCGCGCGGGCGTCGCGCGCGCGGTACTCGTAGCGCCGCCCGTGATACTCGACCACGATCGTCTCGCCCTCGCGGCGCACCGAGGCCTCGACCGGCCGGCCGTCCACGATCGCGCGCGTCACGGCGCCCACCTGGCCGGTCACACTCTGCTCCGCGCCGCCGACGGCGAGGCGGAAGCCATCCCCCTCGGGGCGAAGATCGAATTCGCGATCGGGACGCCCTTCGCCCGGTTCGGCGCCGAGAAGGAGGGGCTCGATCGTTTCGAGGAGAATCTTCATTTCCAACTCCGCTCGGGAACGCTCCGGAGCGAGGAGATCGCGTCCCGCCACCGGCTCCCGGCCGCGCCGCTCGAGGGAGCGCCCGGTGCCGCGCCGGCGGCGATGGGGGCGCTTCGCTCGAGCGCCGCGAAGACGGCCGCGAGCGCGGCGGCCTCCCGCTCCTCCCTCACCGCGTCGGGCGGAAGGGCCGCGCGGAAATGCTTGCTCAGGTAGGCCGTGTCGTATCCGCCCGAGACGAACGCCGCCTCACCCAGGATCCAGCGATGAAAGGGGAGCGTCGTGCGCGTTCCTTCGATGATGGTTTCGTCGATGGCGCGGCGCGAGCGGGCGAGGGCCTCCGATCGCGTGCGGCCCCAGACGATGATCTTCCCGATCATGGGATCGTAATGGACCGGCACCTCGCCCCCTTCGCGGACGCCGAAATCGCAGCGCACGTAGGGGCCGGTGGGGAGCGTGAGCCGGCGGATCGTGCCCGCCTGCGGAAGCCATCCGTGATCGGGATCCTCCGCGTAGATTCGGAACTCGAACGCCGCGCCCGCCGGCTTCACCTCGGCCTGCGTGAACTCGAGCGGCTCGCCCCGCGCCACGCGCACCTGCTCGCGCACGAGGTCCATTCCGAGCACCATCTCGGTCACGGGATGCTCCACCTGGAGGCGCGCGTTCATCTCCAGGAAATAGAAGCGGCCCTGGCGGTCCATGAGGAACTCCGCCGTTCCCGCGTTCGTGTACTTCCCGGCCCGCGCCACGCGGACCCCCAGCTCCCAGAGTTCGCGGCGCTTCGAGGGATCGAGCGCGGGCGAGGGAGTCTCCTCGATGACCTTCTGATGGCGGCGCTGCACGCTGCAGTCGCGCTCGCCGAGGGCGATCACGTTGCCCCTCTCGTCGGCCAGGATCTGCACTTCGATGTGGCGCGGCTGCTCCACCCAGCGCTCCAGGTAGAGCCGATCGTCGCCGAAGGCGCTTCGGGCCTCGCCCTGCGCGAGGCGGACGGCCGATTCGAACTCGCCCGGGCCGTTCACGCGCCTCATCCCCTTGCCGCCCCCTCCGGCCGCGGCCTTCAGCACCACCGGGTAGCCGATCTCGTCGGCGGCCTTCTTCAGCGCGGCGATCTCGGCCACCGGACCCGGCGTGCCGGGGAGGACGGGAACGCCCGCGCCGATGGCGATCGCCCGGGCGCGCACCTTGTCGCCGAGGGCGTGGCTCGCCTCGGGGGACGGACCGATCCAGATGAGTCCCGCGTCGAGCACCTGCTGCGCGAACGCGGCCGACTCGGCGAGGAAGCCGTAGCCCGGGTGGATGGCGTCGACCCCCGTGGCCCGGGCCACCTCCAGGATTCTTGCCGTGTTCAGGTAGGACTGCGGCGCGGCCGCCGGGCCGATGAGATGCGCCTCGTCGGCGGCGAAGAGGTGGGGCGCTCCGCGATCGGGCTCGGAGAAGACCGCGACCGACGCGATTCCCATCTCGCGAAGGGTGCGGCAGACGCGGATGGCGATCTCGCCTCGATTCGCCACCAGGACCTTTTCGATCGTCTTCGGCTTCGGCACCGGCGTCCCCGGGATCAGAGCGGAATGTTGCCGTGCTTCTTGGGGGGAAGCGACTGTCGCTTGTTCGAGAGCATGCGGAGCGCCCGGACGAGGCGCGGCCGGGTCTCCTGCGGCTCGATGACGTCGTCGAGGTAGCCGAGCGCCGCCGCCACGTAGGGATTCGCGAACTTGTCGTTGTACTCCTCGATCAATTTCGCGCGCGCGGCCGCGGGATCGTCGGCGCTCTCGATTTCCTTCCGGTAGAGGATGTTCACGGCGCCCTCGGCGCCCATGACGGCGAGTTCCGTCCCGGGCCACGCCACGTTGTAGTCGCCACGAATGTGCTTCGACGACATGACGTCGTAGGCGCCCCCGTACGCCTTCCGCACGACCACCGTCAGCTTCGGGACGGTCGCCTCGCAGTAGGCGTAGAGGAGCTTCGCGCCGTGGCGGATGATGCCGCCCCACTCCTGCTCGGTGCCGGGAAGGAAGCCCGGCACGTCCTCGAAGGTGACGAGCGGAATGTTGAAGGCGTCGCAGAAACGGACGAACCGCGCCCCCTTCGTCGACGATTTGATGTCGAGCACGCCCGCCAGCGCGGCGGGCTGATTGCCGACGATCCCGACGGGCCGTCCGTCGAGATGGGCGAAGCCGACGACGAGGTTCGGCGCGAAGTGCTCGTGCACCTCGAAGAAATCGCCGTCGTCGACGACGAGGCGGACGATCTCCTTCATGTCGTACGGCTTGTTCGGCTCCGCGGGAACGATCTCGTTGAGGCGCGACTCCATCCGGTCGGCGGGATCGCCGGTCGCCCGGAGGGGCGGATCGTCGACGTTGTTCGAGGGGAGATAGGAGAGGAGCCGGCGGATCGCCGCCAAACAAGCCTCGTCGTCGTCGACGGCGAAATGAGCCACGCCCGACTTCACGTTGTGGGTCATGGCGCCGCCGAGTTCCTCGAACGTGACGTCCTCGTTCGTGACGGTCTTGATGACGTTGGGTCCGGTGACGAACATCTGGCTCGTCCCCTTCACCATCACCACGAAGTCGGTGATGGCGGGGGAGTAGACGGCGCCGCCGGCGCAGGGGCCCATGATGGCGGAGATCTGAGGCACCACGCCCGAGGCGAGCGTGTTCCGAAGGAAGATCTCCGCGTAGCCGCCGAGCGACTGCACCCCCTCCTGGATCCGCGCGCCTCCCGAGTCGTTCAGGCCGATCACGGGGGCGCCGTTCTCCATGGCGAGGTCCATCACGTTGCAGATCTTCCGGGCGTTCTCCTCGGAGAGGGTCCCGCCGAAGACGGTGAAGTCCTGCGCGAAGACGAAGACCTTCCGGCCGTCCACCGTGCCGTAGCCCGAGACGACGCCGTCGCCGGGAATGCGGCGGTCGGCCATGCCGAAGTCGTGGATCCGATGCTCGACGAAGACGCCCGTCTCCTGGAAGGAGCCGGGATCGAGGAAGAGCTCGACGCGCTCGCGGGCCGTGAGGCGGCCGTCGGCGTGGAGTTTGGCGATGCGCTCCTCGCCGCCTCCCTGGAGAACGGCTTCGCGGCGGCGGCGCAGCTCTTCGATGGCGGGGCGTCGTGGCAGGGTCCGAACTCCCGAGGTTGGAGTGAACAGGGCGCCGGAAACCGTTGAATCGTAGCGGGAAAGCCCCGGCGGCGCAATCGGATGCTCCCGGGGCGGGGACGCGCTAGAATGGCGCGCGATCCGAGACGCTGGCACCCCAGGAGGGAACCCCATGGCCCGCCCACATGTCGATCGACCGGCCGAGCGCCGGATTTCTCATCTCAATTGGATGGAATTCGCGGAGTGGGTTCCCGATCCCATTTCGACCGTTCTCGTCCCGGTCGGAACGCTCGAGGCGCACGGCGTCACGAGCCTCGGCACCGACAACGAAATCCCCACGCGCCTCGCCGAGACGCTCGCGGAGCGGCTGAACGCCTTCGTGGCGCCGACGATCCCGTACGGCGTGACGGCCGGACTCGGCGCGCTGGCCGGTGGGACGCACGTGAAGGCGTCGGTCTTCACGGAGTACGTCCACGCCGTCCTCACCACGCTCACGCACCAGGGGTTCCGGAACCTCGTGATCATGAACGGGCACGGCGGCAACACCGACGCCCTCCGCGAAGCGCTCCGGCGCGTCCACGAGGAGACCGGCGCCTACCTCGCGACGTTCCAGTGGTGGAGCGAGTGCTATCCCATCGCCGAGGAGGTCTTCGGCGTCCCCGGCGGCCACGCCGGCGTCGACGAGACGGCCGCGATGATGTCGGTCGCGCCGGACCAGGTCTTCGCCGACCGCTGGGATCCCTCCCTCGCCTTCGAGGCGCGGAATTCGCTCGTCACGTTTCCCGCGCCCGGCTCGCTCGTCTATTACGGCGGAAAGCGGAGCGATCCCGTCTTCGATTCGATGAAGGCGCGCACCTACTGGACGCGCGTCGTGGATCACTGCGGCGAAGTCCTCGAAGACCTGGTCGTGCGGTGGGAGCGCGAAGGATTCCCGGCGCCGCGCGCGCGGCGGGGCGCGGGCCGCGGCCACACGGGGCACAGCGGACCCGGCGCGGGCGGCGGCGGGGGCGGCAACGGCCACGACAAGAGCGGCTCGGGGGCCTCGAAGAAGAAAGGCTCGTCGTAGGGTGTCCGAGATCGTCCTCGACGACGATGCCTACTGCTTCTGCTGCGGCCGGGAGAACCCGATCGGGCTCAAGCTGGCATTCGAGGAGACGCCGGAAGGGCGGATGCGCACGCTCTGGACGCCGCGCAAGGAGCACCAGGGTTTCAAGGACATCGTCCACGGCGGCCTCGTCGCCACCGTGCTCGACGAAGTGATGGTGCGATTCCTCTACCTCCGCGACATCCATGCCGTCACGGCAGCGATGGAGACGAAGTTGATCCGGCCGTTGCGGTGGGGAAGGGCGTATCGGTTCGAGGGGTGGATCGCGCAGGACCGCGGGAAGGCCGTGATCACGGAGGCGGAAGCCTACGACGCCGAGACCGGCGACCGTGTCGCGTGGGGCCGCGCGACCTGCATCCGGGTACGGCGCTAGAAACGCGTCGCCGGCGGCACCGTCGAGACGGCGCCGCCGGCGGGTCGGCCGGAGGTCACGGCACGGCGACCTTGTGCCGCAGATCCTCCATTTGCATCTTCATGTGCTCGAGGAGGCGAAGCGTCTCCTGGACCGTCTCCGCGACGTGCCGCAAGTGCTCGTACGTTTCCCGGTCGGCCGTGCCGGCCTTCAGCGCCGCGAGCTCCCGGAAATAGGCCTCCGCTTTCGCCATCCGTTCATCGCCCGACATTTTCATGGCAGGACCCTCCTCCATCCAGGATCCGTGCGAAATCCATGCCGCGCCCGCGCGCCCAGGCCGCGGAGCCCGGACCTCGCTGGCCCGCAATCGTTGCCGGGCCCTGACGCGATCCTGCCGGCCTCCACGCATCCGATGGAATTCGCCCGCGCGTGACAGGTTGACACCAAAATTGTCAGGCCGGCAGGAGCAGGACGGGAAGCCGCCGCTTCCCCGGGGGCGCTGGCCGTCGGCTCAGCGAGGGCGGCGGGCCACGACCGCGATGTTGTTCGCGTGGTCGCAGCCGAGGACCTTCGACTTCACGTAGGCCGAAATCGCGCGCTTCAGCCCCCGCAGCCAGCCCGAGCCGCCGTCGTCGAGCAGGACGCGGTACCCGGCCGTTTCCAGCCCCTCGCAGACGAGGAAGGCGTGGAGGTCGGGAAGGTTGTAGACGTGCACGTGGGTCATGTCCCACGAGCGAGGATCGGGAAGGTAGGCGGCGTTCGGCGTCTGGATCACGAGCGCTCCGCCGGGCTCGAGGAGCGCGATCATCCGATCCACGAGCGCGAGGCCGTCGGCGAGCGCGAGATGTTCGAGGACGTCGAGGCAGAGAATGGCGCCGTAGCGGCGCGTCACCTCGTCGAGGCCGCGGTAGGTGTAGTGGCCCTCGGGGCCGATGTCCTGCGTGTGGTACTCGCCCGCGAAGCCGGCGCTTTGGAATTTACGCATGACGCGGAGATCGCCGGCCCCGACGTCGAGGAGGCTCGTGGCGCTCCGCGCCGCGTCGAAGTAGAGCTGCTCGATCTCGCAGAGCCCGTCGGTCGCCCACCACCGCTTGATCGGAAACGCGGGGTGTCCGCGCTTCAGCATCTCCTTCCGCTGCCAGTACGTCCGGTAGGCGGGATGCTCCGACAAGCGCCGGCCTATTCCTTCATCACCCGCGCCAGCTCCTCCGTCAGCGCGGGAACCACCTGGTAGAGATCGCCGACCACGCCGTACGTCGCCATCTTGAAGATCGGGGCGTCCTTGTCCTTGTTGATCGCGACGATCGTGCGCGAGGAGGACATCCCCGCGATGTGCTGGATGGCGCCCGAGATTCCCACGGCGAAGTAGAGCGTCGGGTTCACGACCTTGCCGGTCTGCCCGACCTGGTAGGAGTGGTCGATCCATCCGGCGTCGACGGCCGCGCGCGAGGCGCCGAGCGTCGCGCCGAGGACGGCGCAGAGCTTCCGGAGGAGTTCGAAATTCTCGGGGCCCTGCATGGCGCGTCCGCCGCTCACGATGATGTTGGCCTCGGTGAGATCGAGCGTCTCGCCGGCCGACGTCTCGTAGCCCGTCACGCGCGCGCGGACCTTGCCGTCGGCGAGGGCGATCGGCTCCACCGCCGCGTTTCGCGACGCGTCGGGCGCGAGGGGCGTGAAGGTGTTGGGACGGATCGACGCGATCATCGGCCTCGCCCCGTTCCAGGCCACCTTGGCGAAGGCCTTGCCGGCGTAGATGGGGCGCTTCGCCGTGAGGGCGCCATTCTCCCACGCGAACCCGACGCAATCGGCCGCGAGGCCGACGCGCAGGCGCGCCGCCGTGCGCGGGGCGAGATCCTTCCCCTGGGCGGTGGCGCTGAAGAAGAGGACGTCGGGCTTCAGGGCCGCGACGGCGCTCTTCACCGCCTCGGCGTAGGCCTCCGGCGCGTAGGCCGCGAGGGCCGCGCCCTCCACGTGCACGACGCGGTCCGCCCCCTGCTGGGCCAGACGCGCCGCCTCGCCCGCGCCCGCGGCGCCGACGAGAATGGCCGCGACGCTTCCGCCCGCCTCGCCGGCGAGACGCTTCGCCTCCGCCAGCGCTTCCAGCGACGCCTTCCGAACGACGCCGTCCTTCGTTTCCGCGACGACCGCGACGATTCCCACCGTGGCTCCCATCAGATCACCTTCGCTTCTTCACGGAGGAGCCGGACCAGCTCCTTCGCGGTGTCGGCCGGCTCGCCCTCGAGAATCTTCCCCGCGGCGCGCGCCGGAGGAAGCGTCGCCTCGAGCGTGCGGATCGCCGCCCCCGCGGGGGCGACGGAGGCCGCGTCGACGCCGAGGTCGGCGAGCGTCCATTCCGGAACGACCTTCTTCTTCACCGCCATGATGCCCTTGAGCGACGCGTAGCGCGGCTCGTTCAGCCCCTTCTGCGCCGTGACGACGGCGGGCAGCTCGAACGAGACGAGTTCCACGCCCCCCTCGATCTCGCGCTTCGCGCTCCCGCGCTTCGCCGCGGCGTCGATCTCGAGACCGACGACCACGGAAACGTGCGGAATGTCGAGGAGCTCGGCCAGCATGACGCCGGTGGCGCCGGAGTCCTGGTCGACGGCGTGCTTCCCGGCGAGGATCAGGTCGAAGCCCGCCTTCTTCGCCGCCGCCGCGAGGACCGTGGCGACCGAGAGGGGATCGTCGAGGGCGATGCCGTCCCCCTTCACGTGTACGCCCTCGTCCGCGCCGAGCGAGAGGGCGTACTTGATGGCGTCCTTCACGCGGTCGGGGCCGAGGCTCACGACGGTGACCTTTCCCGCGCCGAGTTTCTCCTTGATGCGGAGCGCTTCCTCGATGGCGAACTCGTCGTACGGGTTCGCCACCCACTTCACGGAGGCCGTGTCGACGGCGCCGTTCTGGATCTGGATTCGGGTCTCGGTGTCCGGGACCTGTTTGACGAAGACGAGGATGTTCACGGAGATCTCCCGGGTCAAAAGCGATTCGAACGTCGGCCGAGCAGTATAGTACGATGGCACCCATGGTGGAAGCCCACGGGCCTAACGTCCCGGGCCGGTCGAAGCCGGCGCATCCTTTCGTCGAACGCCTCTCGCGCGGCCCCGTCGTGGCCGACGGGGCGATGGGCACCTTCTTGTACGACAAGGGGATTCCCTTCGACCGCTCCTTCGACGCGATGAATCTCGTCGATCCCGCGCTCATCCAGTCGGTCCACCGCGAATACCTCCGCGCCGGGGCCGAGGTGATCGAGACGAACACCTTCGGCGCGAATCGATTCCGGCTCGGCGCCCACGGCGTGGCCGACTCGCCGCGGATCGTGGCGCGCGAGGGGGCTCGCATCGCCCGGAACGCGCGCGAGGAGGTGGGGGAGGCCGCGTTCGTGGCCGGCTCGATGGGCCCGCTCGGGAAGCCGGTGGCCCCGCTCGGCACGATCGAGCGCGAGGAAGCCTTCGACGCCTATCGCGAGCAGGCCGAGGGATTGGTGGAAGGGGGCGTCGACCTCCTGATCGTGGAGACGCAGAGCGATCTCACGGAGGCCACGATCGCGGTGGAAGCCGTGCGCTCGATCACCGACCTGCCGCTCGTGGTTCTCTTCACGTTCACGGAAGACCTCCGGACGCTCCATGGCGCGTATCCCGAGGACGTGGTGCGGATGCTGAACGCGCTCCCGGTCGACCTCGTCGGCGCGAATTGCAGCGTCGGTCCGCAGGGTGTGCTCGAGGTGATCGAGCGGATGCGCCGCCGCACGGAACGGCCGCTCGCGGCCATGCCGAACGCGGGCCTGCCGCGCTATCACGACGGGCGCTTCGTCTATTTGTCCTCGCCCGAGTACCTCGGGACGATGGCCGTCCGTTTCGCCGACGCGGGCGCGCGATTGATCGGCGGCTGCTGCGGAACGACGCCGCTTCACATCCGGCGCGTGCGCGAGGCGCTGGCGGCGCGCGCGGCGGCGGGGGGCGACGCTTCGGCTGCCGAGCGGGCGACGGCGGCGGGGCCGGGGTCGGGGCCGGCCGGGGCGATGGCCCCCGCGATCGTCATCGAGGAGCCGCCCGCGCCGTCGGCGCCCTCCGAGCGGACGCTCCTCGCCCGGAAGCTCGCGGATCGCGAATTCGTGGTGAGCGTGGAGATCGATCCGCCCCGCGGCGCGCGCCCGAAGAAGATGATCGAGGGAGCCGAGCTTCTCAAGCGTGCGGGAGTCGACACGATCAACGTGGCCGACTCGCCGATGGCGCGCGTCCGGATGTCGTCGATCGCGCTCGC
>DASTKG010000032.1:0-5264 GCA_035716005.1 Candidatus Eiseniibacteriota bacterium | reverse complement strand
CGGCGCGGCAGGCGCTGCGTGCCGCCGAAGCCGGGGAGGATGCCGAGCATCACTTCGGGAAGAGCGAGGCTCACGCTTCGGGCGTCCGACGCCAGGCGGTAATCGAAGGCGAGCGCCAGCTCGGTTCCGCCTCCCATGCAGGGGCCGTTGACCGCGGCCACGAGCGGGAACGGAAGCCCCGAGAGATCCTGGAACGCGGCCTGCGCGTCCTTCGCCTTCGCCTCCGCTTCCTGCGCCGACTCGAGGCGCTGGAATTCGTTCACGTCGGCGCCGGCGATGAACTGCTCCTCTTTCCCGCTCACGAGGAGGAGCGCGCGGGGCGCCGCGGCGCCCTTCGCCTGCAACGCCGCCACGACGGTGCGGAGCGAGTCGAGCGCCTTCGAATCGAGCAGATTCACGCGGCGCTCCGCGTCGTCGAAGGTGAGGACGTAGATGCCGGAGGGGCGCGCGTCGAGACGGAAGGGCCCGTAGAAGCCGGCGCCCAACGGAGCCGGCTCGGAGGCGGCCGCCGCGCGCGCGGGCGACGACGACGGCGCGGTCGCGGACTTCGCCGGGCCGCCCTCGCTCGACTGGGCGGGCGGTGTGCCGCCCGCCGGGAAGAGCTCCCTCTGCTCGGCGCTCATGACGCCCGTTCCAGGACGAGAGCCGCGCCCTGCCCGCCGCCCACGCAGAGCGTGGCCAGCCCGAGCGGAACGTCGCGGCGCTTCATTTCACGCAGGAGCGTCAGGACGAGCCGCGTCCCCGAGACGCCGACCGGGTGCCCGAGCGCGATGGCGCCGCCGTTCACGTTGAGAATCGACCGGTCGATCTCGCCCACCGGCGCGTCGAGGCCGAGCTTCTCGCGCGCGTAGGCGGCCGAGCCCATGGCGATCTCGTTCGCGATCACCTGCGCGGCGAAGGCCTCGTTCAGCTCGATCAGCCCGAGATCGGAGAAGCGGACGCCCGCGCGTCGAAGCGCGACGGGCGTGGCGTGGGTGGGCCCGAGCCCCATGTGCGCCGGATCGAGCCCGACGAACGCGTAGCCGCGAAGGCGGCCCGCCGGCGTGAGCCCGAGCGACTTCGCCTTCTCCGCCGACGCGACGAGGATGGCCGCGGCGCCGTCGGTGATGGGGCAGGAATTCCCCGGCGTCACGGTTCCGGTGCGCGGGTTGAAGAAGGGACGGAGCTTCGCCAGAGCCTCGAGCGATTGGTTCTTCCGCGGGCCCACGTCCTCGGCCACCATTTCCGTGTAGGGGGCCGGAAAGACGGGAACGATCTCCTCCGCCATGCGGCCCGCCTCCATGGCCGCGGCCGCGCGGCGATGGCTCTGGAGCGCGAAGTCGTCCTGCGCCTCGCGCGAGATGGCGAATTCGCGCGCCAGGAGCTCGGCCGTCTCGCCCATGTTGAGACCCGAGATCGGATCCCTCAGCCCTTCGAGGAGGGCGACTTTCGGCGTGAGATCCTTGGGGCGGAACGTGGCCATGGCGCCCACGCGCTGGAGCGGCGTCCTCGCGCGCATGAGCCGCTCGAAGACTTTCGTCATGCCGTCGCTCACGTGGAGCGGAATGCGGCTCATCGATTCGACGCCGCCCGCCACCACGAGGTCGGCCTGCCCGGACGCCACGCGCTCGTACGCCTGCGCGATCGACTCCATGCCGGAGGCGCAGTTGCGATGGACCGTGACGGCGGGAACGTGATTCGGGATACCGGCGAGGAGCGCGATGACGCGGGCGACGTTGGCGGAGTCGGAAGGACCGGCGACGTTGCCGATGATCACGTCGTCGACGTCGGAGGGAGCCACGCCCGATCGGGCGAGCAATTCGGATACAGCGATGCGTCCCAGTTCGCGGGCGGGAACGCGTGCTAACGACGTTCCCGCTTTGGCGAACGGGGTGCGGAAGCCGTCGAGGAGTACGACGTCGCGCATCAGCCTCTTTCGCCTGAAGTCATATCAGGGATAGCGATTGGCCTTAACGGGCGGAGTGTGTCACAGTGGGACGAGGAGGTCAACGGATGGACGTTCGTACCGCCCCCGATATCTTACGCTGCGCGGCCGAGGTTCGCCGTAAGCCCGACGCCTTTCTTATAAAGCGGGACGGCGCCTGGAACCCGGTTTCGATCGACACGGTCGTTCAGCGCGTCTCGGCCATGGCCCGCCTGGTCCGCTCCCGCGGCATCGGAAAGGGCGATCGGGTCGTGATTCTCTCGGAAAGCCGCCTGGAATGGGGCATGGCCGACCTCGCCGTGCTTTCGGTCGGGGGCGTCGTCGTCCCCGTCTACCCGACCATCCCCGCGAGCCAAATCGCCCCCCTCCTGGCCGATTCCGGCTCGGTGGCGGCCTTCGTTTCGAACTCGACCCAGCGGAAGAAGCTCGACGAGGCGGTGGCGATTGCGGGCGGCGGTGGCGTGGCGCCCGGCGGTGGCGTGGCGCCGCTTCGCTGGATCCACACCTTCGACGACGACCCGTGGCCCGCGCCGGTGACCGGCGGCCTCGATCCCGCCGTCCCGGTTCATCCAGACGATGTGGCGAGCATCATTTATACCTCAGGCACGACCGGTGAGCCGAAGGGCGTCATGCTGACGCACGGGAATATCGTGTCGGAAGTGCTCCTCGCGCTTCAGGCGATGCAGCTCCGCCCCGAGGACACCTACCTTTCGTTCCTTCCGCTGAGCCACATTTTCGAGCGGTGCAGCGGCTACTACACCATGCTCTACGCCGGCGTCACGATCGCGTACGCCGAGTCGTTCGACGCGCTCCCCCGGAATCTCCACGAGGTGCACCCCTCGATCGTGATGGCGGTGCCGCGCCTCTACGAGAAGATCTTGCAGCGAGGGGACGAGCGCGCGGCCGCCGCCGGATTCCCGACCGGGCCGATCTGGCGCTGGGCGCGCCGCGTCGCGATCGAACGGGCGACCTGCCACGTCGAAGGGCGCGCGGCGCCCCCCCTCCTGAAGGCGCAGCACGCCCTCGCCGCGCGGCTCGTCTACAAGAAGCTGGTGGCGGCCCTGGGGGGTCGCTCGCGCATGCGAATCTCGGGCGGCGCCGCGCTTCACCGGAGCGTCGCGCTCTTCTTCCACGGCGTCGGCCTTCCGATCTTCGAGGGATATGGCCTGACCGAGACGTCGAGCGGCATTTCGGTGAACACTTTCGAGAAGAACAGGGTAGGAACGGTGGGGCCTCTCTTCCGCGGCATCGAGGTGAAGACCGCGCCGGACGGCGAGCTTCTCGTCAAGGGCCCGGTGGTGATGAAGGGCTACTGGAAGAAGCCGGAGGCGACGGCCGCGGCGCTGGAGGGAGGCTGGTTCCATACCGGCGACATCGGCGAGCTCGACGCCGACGGATTCTTGAGGATCACCGACCGGAAGAAGGACGTTCTGATCACCTCCGGCGGGAAGAAGGTGGCCCCGCAACCGGTGGAGGCCGCCCTGAAGGCGACGGGGCGAATCAACGAGGCGCTCCTGGTGGGCGACGGGCAGAAGTACTTCGCGGCGCTGATCGTGCCGGCGGCGGGCGTGACCCGCGAGCAGGTGGCGGCCGAGGTGGAGCGCGTGAACGGATCGCTGGCGCAGTTCGAGAAAATCAAGAAGTTCGAGTTGATTCCCGACGATCTCACGGTCGAGAGCGGAATGATGACACCATCGTTGAAACTGAAGCGGAAAGCCGTGATCGAACGACACCGTGACGTCGTCGCGCGCCTCTTCCCCGAGGGCGCGTAGCCTGAACTTTCGTGGTCTTCGCGCGCGAGTGCTCTGGGTGGCCGTAGTCTTGGCGGCGGCGCTTGCGGCCGTCGGCGCGGCGGGTGCCACCGATCAAGGGGGCGCGGCGCCGGCTGGGCCGGCCGATGCCCCGGCGGCGGCCGGAGCTCCGCGCCCACTCTCGCCCGACGACATCATCCTCGATCTCAGCCCAGCGGCCGAGGTCGTCTTCCTCTGGCTCGAGCCGACCGACGCGAATCGCGTGCGCGCGCGGGCCATCGCGACCGAACTCCCCTATCGAACGCTTCGCGACTATCTCTCGAGCATCATGAACTGCGTCGCCACCGACGCCGAGATCGAGCGGGCGATCGCCGTCCCCGACTCCGGTGTCTGCGGCTTCGGCCTGGAGCCCGCCTACCGGGAGCGCGCCGCGCTCGACAGCCTGGTGCGCGCGCTCGTCCTGCGAAGCGACTCGCTCCGCGCCCGCGTGGCCCGCGACGCCGGCACCTACGTGACGAACGCGCCTTGGCGGCCGATCCGCGTCTACTTCGTCATCTCGACGCGCTACCTCTTCGACGCCGTCACGCTCGATCGCAGTCTCGACAACTCCGGACCGGTGATCGTCTTCAATCTGTCGGAGGCGCTGGGGTACGGCGAGTCGACCGCGGAGCGCGCCGCGATCGTGGAGCGCGTGCTGGCGCACGAGTCGTTTCACGCCGCGCTCCGCCAGATCGAATTCGACCGTCCGGCCTGGAATCGCTATCACGCGCCGGCGAACGCGTTCGACTACATCACGCGCGTGATGCTGGACGAAGGCGTGGCCCACTACGTCGACTGGAAGGGGCGCGCGGGGTCGGACACGCTCTTCGCGGCGAAGGTGGGCGGGCGCGAGAAGAAGGCGTTCGACCAGCTGGCGCTCGCGTGCCGCCGCATTCGCGACCCGCGCACCGATCCCGACTCGCGAGCGGAGATCCTCGGGCTCGCCGCGACCGGTCCCATCTGGAGCAAGTACGGGGCGATCTCGGGGATGTTCGCGGCGTGGCGGATCGAGCGGGCGCTTGGGCGGGATTCGCTGAGGGCGCTCGTGGAGCGCGGGCCGCGGGAGTTCTTGAAGTCGTACGCGGCGGTAGCCGCGGCCGACACGACGCTGAAGCGGCTGCCGAAGGAGTTGGAGTAGATTTGATGCCTTAAGTTACAGATTTACAGCAAGATACCGCGCTATTGCCCCTTCCGTGACCCCTTGGCCCGATCTGGGCGATTCCCCGCGATCGTGGCTCTGCCCCGCCATTCGCTTGAAGTGACTAGCCCACAATAGGTTGCCCGGAAATTTCGCCCGCTGGGTGGGTCAGGCTCCGCGACCGTGGCTGGGACGAGCCAGGATGGGCCCGTCAGCCTCCTCCAGGCCCCGGGTCCGCGGCCCCGTGCTGTCCTGGTAAATCACACTTCTATAGATGCTTACACAGACTTTGGCTCCTCCGTCCCGATGGCCGGATCGGGTCGCCATTGTGGCACCGCGGTTGCGTTAGGGGTGCTGCAGGAACGGGACGCCCAGGACGGGCCGCAACCACGGAGGCTGTATGGAAAAGTCG
>DASTKG010000031.1:0-3761 GCA_035716005.1 Candidatus Eiseniibacteriota bacterium | reverse complement strand
CGGCCGCGCCACGTCTCGTGCGCGAGGAAGGCGAACGCCATCGCCTCCTTCGCGTCGATCGGAACGCCGTAGAAACCGCTCGAGGTCACCTTCGCCCCGAGCACGGCGGCCTCGATGGCCTGGAGGAGCGTCCGATTCTTGGCGCCGCCGCCCGAGACGATGATCTCGTCGGGGATCTTGGATCCGCCCGTAGCTCCCTTCCCGCCGGCGGAGAGCGCGACGCCCTTCGCGACCGCTCCCGCCACCAGCGCGACGGCGGTGCGCAGCCGGTCCTCCAGCGCCGCGCCCTCCGTGCGAGCGAGGAAGCGATCGCGGTAGGCGGCGCCGAACTCCTCCCGCCCCGCGCTCTTCGGCGGCGTTCGGCCGAAGTAGTCGTCCGACAGGAACTCGCGCACCACGGCCATGTCGGCCTTGCCGCGCGCGGCCCGTTCGCCCCCCTCGTCGTAGCGCGGCCCGGCCACGCCCGCCGCGGCGGCCCCGGCGCCCAGAATCCCGTCGAGCAGCATGTTGGCCGGTCCGCAGTCGAACGCCGCGACCTTGGAGAGCGGCGCGCCGGGATGAAGCCGCGTCAGATTCGCGATGCCGCCGAGATTCAGGAGGACGCGGTCGGCGTCGGCCGATCCGAACTGGTTCCAGTCGAAGCGCGGGACGAGGGGCGCGCCTTCGCCGCCGGCCAGAATGTCCGCCATTCGGAAATTCGAGACCACCGGAAGCCCGAGGGCGGCGGCGAGGATGGAGGGGTCGCCGATCTGCGCGGTGAAGGGAATTCCCGACCGCTCGCCGCGCGGGTCGTGGAAGACGGTCTGCCCGTGAAAGCCGACCACCTCCACGCGCGCGCCGATCGCGGCGGGCGCCTCCAGCGCCTCGCGCGCCACGTCCGCCGCGAGCGCGGGAAGCCGCGCCGCGAGCGTGAGAAGCGGCCGCGTGGCGAGCGTCCCTTCCTGCGCCTCGAGGATCGCCGCGCGCACGGCGTCGTCGAAAGGGCGGCTCGCGAAGGAGACGAGGGTGGAGCGATGCCGCGTGCCGTCGTCGACGATCCGCGTCAGCGCGGCGTCGATGCCGTCGGCCGAGGTGCCGGTCATGATCCCGATCGCGTGCGCCGTCTCGATCCCGGCGGGCCGGGCCGAGCGAAACTCCTCGCGCTCCGCCGGGGCGCGCTCCGCGGGAGAGCGCTCCTCCGGCGCGCGCCTGGCCGTCGCCCGCTTGGCGGTCATCGGCTGCTTCCTTTCAAGATTCCCTCCACGATCTGCCGCTGGAAGAAGAGGAACGCCACCACGACCGGCACCGTCGCGACGGTCGATCCGGCGAGGAGCGCCCCCCAGTCGACCCGATGCTCCGACTGCGCGAAGAGCGCGAGCCCCACCGGGAGCGTCCGCATCGTCTCCGAGGTGGTGAGGACGAGCGGGTGGAGGAACGCGTTCCAGGTGGTGAGGAAGCCGTTCACCCCCACGACCGCGAGCCCGGGGCCCGACACGGGGAGAACGATACGCCAGAATATCGCCGACGGGGAGAGTCCGTCGGTCCGCGCGGCCTCCTCCAGCTCGGGCGAGAGCGTCGTGTAGAAATGCGCCATGAAGAGGACGCCGAACGGATCGGCCAGATGCGGCAGGATGAGCGCCGGGTAGGTGTCGAGGAGCCCCGCGTTCGCGAAGAGAAGGTAGAGCGGCACCAGGAGCACCTGCTTCGGCAGGATCAGGAACGCCGTCGCGAGGGCGAGGAGCGCTCCGCGGCCGAGGAAGCGCGAGCGGGCGAGGGCGTGCCCCGCCGCGGCCGCGAGGAGGATCTGGATCGGCACGGCGATCCCGGTCACGAGGAGCGAGTTGAGGGCGAAGCGGGCCATCGGCCCGCCGCTCCAGAGGGAGCGGTAGTGCTCGAGCGAGAGGGGGCGGCCCCACCAGTCGGAGGGCGCGATCGGAAGATCGCCGCCCGCGCCGAGGGAAACGCGCGCCATGTAGATGAGCGGCGACAGGGAGAGAAGCGCGATGGCGGCGAGCGCGGCGTAGACGCCGAAGCCGGCGGACCCGGCGCCGGCGGTCCGGGCGCGCGGCGTCACGGACGCGCCTCCGCGCGCTCGCCCAGGAGGCGCCGCTGGACGAGCAGCAGCGCCCCGACCAGCAGGAGAAGCAGGAAGGCCAGCGCCGAGGCGTAGCCCATCTCGAAGTGATAGAAGGCGCGCTCGTAGAGGTGGTAGACGAGCGTGAGCGTGCTCTCGAGCGGCCCGCCGCGCGTGAGAACGAAGACCTCGATGAAGATCTGGAACGAGCGAATCGTGTTGAGGAGGACGACGAAGAGAAGCACCGGCTTCAGATGCGGGAAGACGATCCGGCGCTCCACCTCCCAGGCGGAGAGTCCCTCGAGCCGCGCGGCCTCGAGCTGATCGTCGGGAAGCGTCTTTCGCCCCGCGAGAAGCAAGATCGCGTAGTAGCCGACGCTCGACCAGACGTCCATGAGCATGATCGAGGGGAGCGCGAGGTGGATATCTTGTAGAAAGTGAACCCGCCCGAGCCCCGCCGCGGCGAGCCAGCCGTTGAAGAGCCCCTCCTCGGCGTAGAGCGACTTGAAGACGAGCGCGATGACGACCATCGAGAGCGTGGCCGGGAAGAAGATGGCCGCCCGGAAGAACGACTCCGCCCGGCGCGCCCGCGCGAGGAGCGACGCCACGCCGTAGGCGAGGGTCAGGGTCACGGGGAGCGTTCCCACCACGAAGATGGCGGTGGTCCGGAGGGAGCGCCAGAACGACGGCGAGTGGAGCGCGGCGGCGTAGTTCTCGAAGCCGATCCAACGCGTGCGATCGGGGCGAAGCGGGTTGTAGTCCTGGAATCCGAGGGCGAGCGAGTAGAGAAGCGGCGCCACGCCGAAGACGAGGAACGCGAGCGCCCACGGCAGGACGCCGCGGGGAAGGGCTCGCGCGCCCGGCTTCACGAGGCGCTCGGCCCGTTCACGGCGCCCGGTTCAGGACCGCCGTGATCCGTCGGTCCGCCGAGGCCAATGCCGCCTCCGGCGTCTTCGTGCCGTAGATGGCCTCCTCCAGCTCCGCGTTCACGATCTCCTCGATCTCCACCCATCGCGGATGGAGCGGCGGAGAGACGGCGGTGCGGAGCTGCTCCAGGAAGACGCGGTCGTTCGGGTGGGAGACGAAGTAGGTGTCGGCGGCGGCGCTCGTCGCCGCCGGGAACGCGTTCCCCGTCGCGAGGAAGAGCGGCATGGCGTTCTCGGGACGGACCAGGAATTCGGCCAGTTTCAGGGCGTCGCCCTGGTGCTTCGCGCGGCGGAAGATCCCGAGCACCTCCGCCCCCGCGAAGGAGGCGTGCGTCCCCTTCCCCGCGGCGGGGCGCGGCATGAGCGACACGGAGACGTGGAGATCGGGCGCGGTCGTCGGGAGCGTGCGAAGGAGCCACGGCCCGCTGATCACCATGCCGAGCCGCCCCTTCCCGAAGGCCTGCTCGTGCATCTCCTGGCGGTCGAGGAGCGAGTAGGGCTTGAGCGAGAGGTAGAAGCGGAGCGCGGCCAGGTTCTCCGGACTCGCCATGACGCTCTTCGTGCCGGTCGCGTCGAGGATGTTCCCGCCGTTCCCCCAGGCGAACGGCATGAACTTCTTGAAGAGGATCTCCCGCTCCCCGGCGTTCATCCCGAAGCCCTTCGTGTCGGGGATCTTCTCGGAGATGGCGCGCGCCGCGCGGAGGAGGTCGTCCCAGGTGTCGATCGGCGTCGCGGGATCGAGCCCGGCCCGGCGGAAGAGGTCGTCGTTCTTGTAGAGGGCG
>DASTKG010000030.1:0-2326 GCA_035716005.1 Candidatus Eiseniibacteriota bacterium | reverse complement strand
CCGGCGGGCCTCCAGCAGCTGCTCCAGCGCGCGTCCGTCGTCGGCCGCATCTTCTGGGACGCGGCCGCGGTCCGGCTGAGCCAGGAGACCGGGGGCCTCAAGCCGGCCGAGGTGCAGGGGATGCTCGACGACCTCCGCGATCGGGAGATGATCCTCCAGCGCGAGGAGTCGGGCTTCGCGGGGACGACCGAGTACGTCTTCCGCCACGCCATTCTCCGCGACGTGACGTACGAGACGGTGGTGCCGCGGCAGCGCCGCACGCTCCACAGGCTCGTGGGCGACTGGCTCCTCGAGGTGGGGGGCGAGCGCGCGGGGGAGCACACGCTTCTCGTGGCCGAGCACTACGGACGCGCCGAGGAGCCCGCGCTGGCGGCCAAGCAGCTGAAGCTGGCCGGCGAGAAGGCGCTGAATCTCGCGGCCTACGAGGAGGCCGCCACGCTCTTCCAGCGCGCCCGCGAAATCCTGACCGGTCCCGAGCACGCGGCGCAGCGCGTGGAGGTCGACATCCTTCGCGCGGAGCTCGAATCGAGCCGAAGCTCGCACGCCAAGGCGATCGAAATCCTGAAGCCCGCGCTGGAGGAGGCGAGGGCCACGGGGCACGAGCTCCTTCAGGCCAACGTCCTCGGGCAACTCGGCCGAATCGCCATGTGGCAGCAGGACGCGGAAGCCCGCGATCGGTACCTCGGCGAGGCGATGGCCATCGCCCGGAAGGCGAATCACAAGCCGACGATGGTCTTCACCCTCCGCCAGCTCGGAAATTCGATCCACCGCGACGACCCGGTGAAGGCGCGGGCCTACCTCGAGGAGAGCATCCAGCTGGCCCGCGAGATCGGCGATCGCCGGAGCGAGGCCAACGGACTCAATTCGCTCGGCAATCTCTTCGGATTCGAGGACGACTACCCGAAGGCGCTCGAGGCCTACGAGCAGGCGCGCGACATCTTCCGCGAGCTCGGCGCCCGGAGTTCCGAAACGATGGTGCTGGGGAATCTCTCGTTCACGCACACCGAACTCGGAGACCTCGAGTCGGCGGAGCGGGAAGCCAAGATGACGCTCGCCATCAACCGTGAGATCGGGGGCCTCCAGTTCCGCGTCGCAGGCGAGCTGAGCCTTGCCGACATCTATCTTCGACAGGGACGGAACGCCGAAGCATGGAAGTTCGCGCTCATGGCCAGCAACACCGGACGCGAGGCCGGCCTGCCGCTGAACTACATACCGTTCCAGTTCGGGGTCCTCAAGCTGCGGAAAGGCGACCGGGCGACCGGCCTCGCCTGGATCGGCTATGCGCGGAAGCACGAGGAGGCGTTCCAGAAGGAGATCAACCGGGATATCCAACGCATGTGGAGCGAGCTTCGCGGCGACCTGACCGACGAGGAGACCGAGGCGGCCATGAAGGCCGGCGAGAACCTCAAGTTCGAGGAGATCATGGCGGAGGTGGAGCGGGAGGGGGCGTAGCCAGCACCTAGGGGGGCGCGTTGGAAGCAGTGATCGGAAGAGTGCCCGCCGAGAGCGTCCATCGCCGGCCGGCCACGACCCTGGCCGTGGCCGCCAACGTCGCGCTCGCGTGCCTCCTCATGACGGGATCCGCACCGGCGGACGCGGCCACGGCGGCGAAGCGTTCGCCGCCCTCCACCGGACGAGAGGCTTCGATCGAAGGAATCGTCCGGGACGCGGCCGGCGTGCCCGTCGTGGGCGCGCTCGTCGCCGCGGTGCCCGAAGTGGACGGCGCCGACGAAGTCTCGACCCGCGCGGCGGCCCTGGTCCGCTCCGGGGCGGGAGGGCGATTCCGGCTCGGCCCGATCCCCGCGGGAAGCTACTCGCTCACCGCGACGCGCCGCGGGCTCGCCGCCGCGTTCCTCTCCGGACAAGTCCTCGCGCCAGGACAACGGCTTCGAGGGGTCGGGCTTCGATTCCCTCCGGGCGGGATCACCCTGCGGGGCCGCGTCGCCAACCGGCGAGGCGCCCCGCTCCCGCGCGTCCAGGTCCGGGCCGTGCGCTACAGCACGATGCTCGGCGACGTCTTCTACGCGGACGCGGACAGCGCCGGGGCTTACGAGATCGTGTTGCCGGCCGCCAGCTATTTCATCTGCGCGGCGGCGCCCGGGTATGAATTCGGCGGCGTTCGCTCGGACGGCCCGGGCGACCGAACCGTCGATCTCCGCCTCGAACGAGCCATCCCCTCCGGGCCCCCGCCCCCCGCTGTCGTCGATTGGATTCGCGCGAACGCCGTGCCCATCCGAACCGCCGAGGCGGGGCACGGATTCGACGACCTCGAACCGCTTCGAGAGACGATCGGCGATGCGCGCGTGGTCGCTCTCGGCGAAGCCAC
>DASTKG010000029.1:0-22806 GCA_035716005.1 Candidatus Eiseniibacteriota bacterium | reverse complement strand
CGACGCCATGGTGGTGGTGAGCTATTCGGGGCGGGAGATCAACGCCAAGATCGTCTATTACGGCCCCGGCCTCTGCGGGAAGACGACCAACCTCGAGAAGATCTACGACAGCGTTCCCGAGACGCACCGCGGCCGCATGGTGTCGATGAAGACCCAGACCGACCGGACGCTCTTCTTCGATCTCCTTCCGCTCGATCTGGGCGAACTCCAGGGAATGAAGACTCGGTTCCTCCTCTACACCGTCCCCGGCCAGGTCTACTACAACGCCACGCGAAAGCTCGTGCTGAAGGGGGTCGACGCGGTGGTCTTCGTCGCCGACTCCTCGCCCGAGAAGATGGCGGAGAACCGCGAGAGCCTCGCCAATCTCGAGGCGAACCTCAAGGCGTACGGCCTCGATCTCCGGTCGATTCCGTGGGTCCTTCAGTACAACAAGCGCGATCTCCCCGACGCCCTCTCGGTGGCGGAGATGGATCGCGAGTTGAACAAATACAGCGTCCCGACGTTCGAGGCTCAGGCGGTGAACGGCGGCGGCGTCTTCGAGACGCTCCGCGGCATCAGCAAGCTCCTCCTGGCCAAGATTTCGAAGGACGTCACGGAACGGGATCGGGGAAGCCTCGGAGGAACGCCCCGGGTGGCCGACGGGAAGGCGGAACGGAAGCCGGCTGTCGCCGACGAGGCCCCGATTTCGAAATCGGCTCCCAAGCCGGCCGCGCCGAGCGCGCCGCCCGTGCCCGAGGAGCCCGCGTTCCTTCCCGAGAACGCAGTGATCGAGGAGCCGTCGCCGATGCGCGTCGAACCCGCTCCCAGCGCGGTCGACGAGGACATGGTTCTTTCGGACGGCGACTTCGTGCGCGAGGGCGACGCCGGTCCCGCCTCTCGCGGCGACGATGGGTTCGTCGCGGGCGAGATCGAGAGAGATTCCTCGTACAGCTACTCCGATCGGCAAGGCTCCGACGTGAACTCCGACGCGCGCCGGATCACGGTGCCGATCGACCTCGGCAAGTTCCCGCCGTCGGGAAGGCTGAAGGTCACCTTCGAGGTCCGCATCGAGCTCGAGGAGGAGCCGAAGAGCGGCTCCAAGCGCTCCAAGAAGGAAGGCGCGCACTACACCGACCTCGAGCGGACGCGCTAGCCCGCGCTTTTCCACCGAAGGCGGAGCTTTTCACCGGAGGCGGAGCTTTTCACCCGAGGCGGAGCTTTTCAATTGACCTGAGCGCGCCCCGTTTCTAGGCTCCGCGCGTGGATCAGGCGCTGCCCCTACCCCTCTCCGAAAACGCCCTCGCGGGCGACACCTCGCGCGCGGGCGACCGTCTGGCGCTCGCCGAGCGCCTCGCCGAAAGCACCGCGAATCCCGAGGCGATGCTCCAGGCGGCGCGCTTCTTCGCCCTCGAGGGCCGGCGCGACCGGGCGATCGACACGCTTCGCCAGGCGATGCTCGCCAATCCGCGCGACGTCGAGATCCTCTCTCTCTTCGCCGACCTCCTCTCGCGAAGCGGCGCGTTCGAGGAGGCCGACCGGATCTTCCGCCAGGCGCTCGATCTCGAACAGGCTCACGCCGAGACGTGGTACCGAAGCGGTCTCCACGCCGGCCGCCAGGGCCTTCTCCCCGCCGCGAAGGAAGCCTACGAGGCGGCCGTCCGCCACGACGCGCGCCACGTCCGCGCCTGGGTGAACCTCGGCCTCTCGCGCGCCGATCTCGGGGAGCGCGACGCGGCCCGCCGGGCGCTGGAGCGGGCGGTGACCGTCGACCCCTCCTGCGCGGAGGCGCACACGAACCTCGGCATCCTCTACATGGAGTCGGGGCTTCGCGAGGAGGCGATCGCCGAGCTGCGCGACGCGGTGCGGATCCAGCCCGAGAGCGCCGAATCCCACTTCAATCTGGGATGGGCTCTTCTCGCGCACGAGGAGCTCGAGCAGGCGGAAGCCTCCCTCGAGTCGGCCACTCGTTTCGATCCTCGGAACGCCGAGACCCTCTACGCCCTCGCGCTCCTCCACCTCAAGGTGGGGAAGTACGCGGCGGCGGTGAGCGATTTGAAGTCGGCGATCGCGCTCCGTCCCGACGACGGCCGGCTCCACTACCATCTCGCCCTCGCGTACAACAAGATCGAGGCGGTCGATCAGGCGATCCTCGCGCTCGAGACGGCCGCGCGGCTCCTTCCCGACGACCCCCGCGTGCAGCGGCTCCTCGGCGTGGCCTACGACAAGAAGGAGCTTCCCTCCCGCGCGCGCGAGGCGTACCGGCGCGCCGCGGAACTGGGCGGGTGACGATGGCCGGCGCCTCCGGCCCGAGCCCTCGCACCGGGCCCGAGCCGAAGCGCCTCGCCTCCGCCTTCGTCGCGTCGAGCGCGGCGGCGCGCGGAGCCTTCATCCCCTACCTGACGTCCGGATTTCCCACCCTCACCGAATCGGATCGGCTCGCCGCCGCGCTTTGCGAGGAGGGAGCCGACGTCCTCGAGCTGGGAGTTCCCTTCTCGGACCCCGTGGCCGACGGGCCCGTGATCCAGCGGACGACCCAGATCGCGCTCGAGGGGGGCGCCACGCTCGCGCACGTCCTGGGCCAGGCGATGCGGCTTCGCGCGAGGCACGAAACGCCGATCGTCCTCATGTCCTACCTGAATCCGATCGCGCGCTACGGCGTCGCCCGTTTCACCGACGACGCGGCGGCGGCGGGCGTCGACGGCATCATCCTGGTCGACCTCCCGCCCGAGGAGGAGCCCGCCACCTGGCGTGCGTTCGACGACGCGGGGATCGACACGATCACGCTCGTCGCGCCGACGACCGACGCCTCTCGGCTCCGCACGATCGCCGCGCGGGCGAGGGGCTTCCTCTACGTCGTCGCGAGACTCGGCGTGACGGGGAAGGGGAGGGGCGACGCGGGCGTGGTCGGACTCCTCGACCGCTGCCGGAGCGTGACGGCGCTCCCGCGCTGCATCGGCTTCGGCATGACCCCCGAAACCGATCTCGCGCCCTATCGCGCCCACGCCGAGGGGATCGTGGTCGGCTCCTCGCTCCTCGAACCGCTCCTCGATTCGTGGGCGCGCGACGGCGCGGCGGGCGAAGAGGCGCGCGACGCGACCCTTCGCGCCCTGGCGCGTCGTTTCCGCGCGAACGTGGCCGCATGGCGAGCCCCCTAGCGCTCGTCCGTCCCCTCAATCTCCTCGCGATCGCGATCGCCGCCGGGGTCGGCGCTCGCCTCGGCCGCGCGCCCCTGGAGTGGAGCGCGCTCCTCGTTCCCGTCCTGGTCGGCGCGTTCGGCTACGCGCGAAACGACGCCGTCGACCTCGCCGCCGATCGCGTCAACCGCCCCGGCCGGCCCCTACCGTCCGGCGCTCTCTCGCCGCGCGCCGCGAATCTCGCCGCGTCGCTGGCGCTCGCGGCCGCGGTCGCTCTCCTCGTCGTCACGCGCCGGGACGCTCTCTCGCTCTCGATCGCCTCGCTCTCCGCGTCCCTCCTCGCCGCCTACTCCCCGTGGCTCAAGGAGCGCGGCCCCGTGGGGCCCGCCGCGATCGCGCTCCTCACCGCCCTCGCGGTCGTCTGGGGGGCCGCCACGGGGAGCGCGCCCGAGCGCGCGTTTCTCCCGGCGCTCCTCGCCGGCGCGTCGAATTTCGCTCGCGAGTGCGTGAAGCACCTGGAGGACGCGCCCGGGGACCGGGCGGCCGGACGGAAGACTTGGGTCGTGTCGAGCGGGCCGGCGGTCGTGACGCGAGCGGCGCGGCTCGGCATCCTCGCCGCGCTCCTGCTCCTGCCGCTTCCCGCGACGGCGGGAGGGCTCGGGCCGATCTACCTGGCGGCGGCGGTTCCGACGGCGGGACTTCTCTTCGTCTGGGCGCTGGCGGCGCTAGGGGGGAGCGCGCCGCACTACGGGCGCGTATCGGCCGCCCTGAAGCTCTCGAGCTTCTTCGGGCTGGCGGCGCTGGCGTTGGGGGCTTGAGGGGAGAGGCCCGGCGGGGCTAGAACCCGAAGGCCGGCAGATTCGTCAGGAGCCAGAGACTTCGCACGCCGCCCCGTCCATTCGAGGAGACGATGAGGCTGCTTCCGTCGGAGGTCCACGCCGGCGCGTAGCACGAGGCGCCCGAATCGTCGAACGAGACGAGCTGAATCCCCTTCGATTCGCCCTCCGGATTCACCACCCAGATCCCGTAGCGCGCCGTTCGATCCGACGCGAAGACGATCCGCCCGCCGTCGGGGCTCCAGCGAGGCTGGTAATCGTGGGACGCGCCCGTGGTGATCGGGGTGGGAAGGGAATCGCCCGGCGCGAGGCGCATCGTGTAGAGGTGGCGGGTCAGATCGGCGTTGTTCACCACCGTGTAGCAGAGCTTCGTGCCGGTCGGGTCCCAGTCCGGATCGCCGCAGAGAAGCGTGTCGGGCGTGAGGTAGATCCTCGTGAGGGGCACTTGGGTCGTGTCGGGGATCAGAACGATCCGGCCGTAGTCGTAGGCCGTCGCGGCGGTCGGGCTGAGCTCCACGTAGACGAGACCGGGCGTGCCCGGCCTCGGGGCCGGAGCCGTCTCGTGCGTCGTGAATTTGGTGAGCCGATACTCGGCGAAATCCTCGAGGTTCTTGTACCAGATGTCGTAGTTGCCGGAACGGTTGTCCATGAAGACGATCTTCTGCCGGCCGACCCAGCGCGATCGCAGGTCGTTCCAATCGGCCGCGCCGGGGTAGCGGATCATGACGGGGCTCTCGCCGTCGACTCCGGAGACGATGATCCGGCCCCGATACCCGAACAGACTCGGCCCGACGGGAACGAGCGTCGTCGTCGAGTAGATCAGCGAATCGCCGAGGACATCCGGCCAGATGCAGTCGTCGAGGCTGGTCGGACTGAGCCTCGACCAGACGACGCCCGTCATCGGAGGCTCGACGACCTGCGTCCGGCTGCACGAGGCGAGCGCGAGCGCCGCGACGGCGAGCGAGACGAGGCTCTTCCAGCCGGATGCCGCCCTTCCCCTTCCGTTCCCGCGTGTCGCCATGCGGCGGCACGTTACCATCCCCGGGCCTTTCCTCACAAGGCCGTGGCTCGATCCGGCCGCGGCCGATTCGTCCGGCGACCGCCGCGCGGGCCGCGCACTCCGGCGGCCCCGCGACCCTCCCCGCAGCGCGCCGCCTCGGTTTCCCCGTTCAGATGATTCGCGCCTCTGCCGATCTCTGATCGGGACGGGAGAAGGCCGCGTGTTCGCCGGTGAACCGCGCGACCCCTTCCCAGGCCGGAACCGAACCCCAGCAGGACGCTGGAGAAATCGAGGGCACGATGCTCCTCCTGACCCGAAAGCTAGGCGAGAACATCCGGATCGGCGACGACGTGAAGATCACCATTGTCGAGGTGAAGGGAAACCACGTGAAGCTTGGGATCGACGCCCCGCCCAGCGTGAAGGTCCATCGAGAGGAGATCTACGAGCGCATCCAGGCGGAGAATCGCCGGGCGCGCGAGGCCGAAGCCCAGAACGGCGGCGCCGCCGGCGGCACGCCGAAGACGAATGACGGCGAAGCGAACGGCACGAAGTAAGGGCCGTCTCGCGCCGAGCCGGGTGGGGACGGCGGTGCGCCGTCGCCGCGATTCGCGGGCGTCCACGGAGCGCTGGCTCGAGCGAGGGGACCAAGTGACGGCCCTCTTCGAGTGCGCCCTTCGCGGCTGCATCCTCGGAGACCGCGAGGTGGCCGAGGAATCGATCTACGAGCTGATGCGTGCCCTCGACTCCCAGGGACGGGCGGCGGGAAACCGAGTGCTGGGGCACTTCGACAACTGCCTCACCGATTTGGCGCAGGGCGATTTCGAGGACGCCTTCGAGGCGCTCTCCACGCTCCGGGACCACTGGGTCGAAGCGCTCGACGCACTGCGGAGGGATCACAGCCGTGCCGACCGTCTCCACTAAGAGCCACGCGAGCCTCGACGCCGCCGAGCCGAGCGGCCAGGTCGAACTGGCCCGGCGCCGCATCGACGACGGCTTCTACGATCGTCCCGAGGTGCGCCGCACCGTCGCGGCTCTCCTGCTCAAAGACCTGGCGCGCTCCTCGCGACCGGCCGGAAGTTCCCACCCCGAAACCGCTTGACCCACCCTCCGAAGCACTGGTAAATATGTAGCCGCTCCCCGCGAGACCTCCGTCTCGTCGGCGAATCGAATCATTTTCATCCACCCGATTCCTCAAGTTGTGGGGGCTCAAGGACGATGCCACCGACCGGCTGGGATGCCGCGCGTTGAGAACTCGCCTCGACCCGACCACCGGACCCTCCGATACGGCGCGGCCCCCTTCCAGCACGCTGGAAGTGGCCTGGAGCTTCCTGCGCCACGCTCAGATGGGCGTTCTCGCGTCGAACCGGCAGGGGAAGATCATCGCCGCCAACCCCGCCGCCGCTCGCCTCCTGGGATTCGAGCCCTCCTCGCTCGAAGGCGAGGACGCCGCGCGAGTCTTCAGGGCGCCGCGAGGGGAGGGGCATCTGCAGCCCGGCGCCACCGCGGCCGCGACGGAGCCGCAGGAAGTGGAGGTCGTGACGAAGGGAGGGGACGTCCTCCCGGTCGCGCTCCGGCTCCTGCCGCTCGAAGGGCTCGACGGTTCGCTTCAGGGCACGGTCGCGGTCTTCCAGGATCTGCGGGAGCAGAAGGCGCGGGAGGAGCAGTGGCGCCGCCGGGATCGGCTCGCCTCGCTCGGCGAGCTTTCCGCGGGGGTCGCCCACGAGATTCGAAATCCGCTGACCGGCATCGCGACGTCGGCGCAGATCCTCCGGCGGCGCCTGGAGAGCGGCGACGCGCGCGGGCAGTTCGTCGACCTCATCCTCGAGGAGTCGGCCCGCCTGGAGCGGATCGTGGAAGGGCTCCTTCAATTCGCGCGCCCGACGGCCCCGCAGCTGTCGCGGCAGAGCGTCCTCCCGGCGCTCGACAAGGCCCTCACGCTGGTCCACGAGCTGGCGGTCCGCCAGAACGTCCTCCTGCACGTGGAGCGCTCGCCCGACGTCCCGCCGATCTTCGTCGACCACGATCAGCTGCTCCAGGTGCTGCTCAACGTGCTGATGAACGCGCTCCAGGCGCTCGCCAAGGGAGGCGAGATCCGCGTCACGCTGAAGACGGCGCGAAAGCGCGCCGCGGCCCGAAGCGCCATCGGACGGCGCGCCGACGACCGGCTGGAGCCGGCCGGCGAGATGCCGCTCCTCGACGTCGTGGAAATCCGAGTGCAGGACAACGGCCCCGGCATCCCGGCCGCCGATCTGGCGCGCGTCTTCGATCCGTTCTACACGACGCGCGCGCAGGGGACCGGACTGGGCCTCAGCATCTGCCAAACCATCATCCGGGAGCACGGCGGGACCATCACGATCGAAAGCGTCGTGGGTCAGGGAACGGCCGTGATCATCGATCTACCCGTGGAGAAGAGACATGGAGACCGACGTCGCGACCCTCGCTAGGCAGACCTACAATCTCTTGGTCGTGGATGACGAGCGCACCCTTCGCTTCACGCTGAAGGAGAGCCTCGCGGAGGAGGGCTATCGCGTCGAGACCGCCGCCGACGTGGCGGAGGCGCTCAGCCTCATCGATCGCGAGGAGTTCCACGTGGCGCTCGTCGACCAGAAGCTCCCGGACGAGAGCGGCATCGAGCTGCTGAAGAAGATCAAGGCGAAGCGCCCCGAGACGCAGGTCATCATCATGACCGCGTTCGGCAAGTTCGGGAACGCCGTCGAGGCGGCCCGCGCCGGCTGCTACGACTACGTCGGCAAGCCGTTCGAGCTCGACCACATCAAAGTCGTGGTGGGGAACGCGCTCAAGGAACTGCGCCTGAGCGAGGAAGTCTCGCGGCTGCGCGCGGCGGAGCGCCGCCGCACCGGCTCGACGCTCATCGTGGGCGGCTCCTCCGCCATGACGCGCGTCTTCGAGAAGATCAAGAAGGCCTCCGAGAGCGGCAGCTCCACCGTCCTCCTGCAGGGGGAGACGGGCGTCGGCAAGGAGCTCCTGGCCCGCGAGGTGCACGAGCTCGGCCGCACGAGCGACGGGCCGTTCGTGGAGGTGAACTGCAGCGCGTTCCCCGAGAACCTCCTGGAGAGCGAGCTCTTCGGCTACGACCGGGGCGCCTTCACGGACGCGAAGCGGACGAAGAAGGGCCTCATGGAGATGGCGAACGGCGGCACGCTCTTCCTCGACGAGATCGGCGAGATGTCGCTGGGGCTCCAGGCGAAGCTCCTCCGCGCGCTCGAAGCGAAGCGATTCCGCCGGCTCGGCGGCACCGCCGACATCCACGTCGACACCCGCATCCTGGCCGCCACCAATCGCGATCTCAAGTCGCTGGTGGAGCAGCAGAAGTTCCGCGAGGACCTCTACTATCGCCTCGACGTCATCCGGATCGTGGTGCCGCCGCTTCGGGAGCGTCCCGAGGACGTGCCGGCGCTCGTCGACCACTTCGTGTCGCACTTCAACCGCGAGCTCGGGAAGAGCGTGAAGGGCGCGACCGACGAGGCGATGGGGCTCCTCATGGCCTACCGCTGGCCCGGCAACGTGCGGGAGCTGAGGAACGTCGTCGAGCGCGCGATCCTCCTCGAGTCGGAGGAGTGGATTCTCCCCGAGCACCTTCCGGTCGAGATCGTCGGCACCTCGGGCACCGGGACGCAGATCCTCGAGGCCCGGCTCCACGACGAGGGGGGCGTGACGACGCTGGCCCAGGCGGAGCGCGTGGCGATCGAGATGGCGCTCGCCCACGCGGGCGGAAACAAGACGCGGGCCGCCGAGGCCCTCGGCATTTCGCGCCAGACGCTTCGCACGAAGCTGAAGGAGTACCGGATCGACAGCCCCGGCGGGCATGGCGGCTGAGCCGTCGACTTCGACGGCCCCCGGCCACTTCACGCTGGAGCGGGGCGCCGCCGTCGCGCCGCGCGCGGGGCTGCTCGCGACGGGGCACGGCGTCGTCCGCACGCCGGCCTTCATGCCGGTGGGAACGCAGGGGACCGTCAAGGGGCTCTCGCCCGCCGACCTTCGCGCCGCCGGCACGCAGATCCTCCTCTCCAACACCTACCACCTGATGCTCCGCCCGGGCTCGGAGCTCATCCGCTCCTTCGGCGGCCTTCACCGTTTCATGGCGTGGGACGGGCCGATCCTGACCGACAGCGGCGGCTATCAGATCATGAGCCTCAAGGAGCGCGTGACGGTGACGGAGGAGGGGGTCGCGTTCCGTTCCCATCTCGACGGCCGCCCCGAGCTTCTCACGCCGGAGCGCGCGATGGAGATCCAGGCCGACCTCGGCGTCGACATCGCCGTCACCCTCGATCACGCGATCCTGCTGCCGGCCTCGCCCGAGGACGTGCGGGACGCGGGCGAGCGGACGATCCGCTGGACGGAGCGCTCGCTCGCGCACGCGAGAACGCTCGACACGCCGACGGGGCTCGCGCAGCTCCACTTCGCGATCGTCCAGGGGGGCGGCGATCCCGCGCTCCGCGCCGAGATGGCGGCGAGAACGGCGGCGATGGCGTGCGACGGATTCTGCCTCGGCGGACTCTCGGTGGGCGAGACGAAGGAGGAGACGTGGATCCTGGCCGAAGCCGCGACCGCCGCGCTCCCCGCCGACCGGCCGCGTTACCTCATGGGCATGGGGACGCCGCCCGACCTCCTCGACGGAATCGCGCGCGGGATCGATCTCTTCGACTGCGTTCTTCCGACCCGGAACGCACGGAACGGGATGGCCTTCACGCACGAGGGGCCGATCAACATCCGGAACGCCGTCCACGCGCGCGACCCTCGGCCGCTCGACGCCGAGTGCGGATGCGAGGCCTGCGCCGAGTTCTCGCGCGCCTACCTGCGCCATCTCCACGTGGCGGGGGAGCTCCTGGCGCACCGCATGCTAACCTTGCACAACGTGACGTTTTACCAGACACTCATGGCGGGCGCGCGCGCGGCGATCGAGCGGGGCGCCTTCGACGAGTACCACCGCGCGGTGACCCACCGCTATCGCGAACGCGCCGCCGCCTCCGGGGACTCCGGACCGGCCGACCGCGAACCCTCAGGAGAGAATTCATGATCGAAGCTGTCTACGCCCAGGCGGCCGCGGCTCCCGCGGTCCCTTCCGCGCAGGAGCAGATGCTCCACATGGTGGCCATCCTCGCCATCACGGTGGGTATTTTCTACTTCATGATCATCCGACCGCAGCAGAAGCGGGCGAAGGAGACGGAGGCGATGCTCGCCTCCATCCGGAAAGGCGATCGCGTCCTGACGTCGGGCGGGATCTTCGGCGTGGTCGTGGGGACGAAGGACGACGTCGTGGTGCTCAAGGTTTCCGACGACGTGAAGATGGAGTTCTCGCGCGCCAGCATCGTGCAGGTGAAGGAGCGCAGCGAGTAGGAATGACGAAGGTGGAAACGCGATGAGCCGGGACATCAGCCACGAACCGCTTCCGCTCCGCTACTACGGCGACCCCGTGCTGCGCCGGAAGGCCGACGCGGTCCCGTCGGTCACGCCCGAGATCCGCGAACTCATCGAGGCGATGTTCTCCACGATGTACGTGGAGGAGGGCGTGGGACTCGCGGCGCCGCAGGTGGGGCGCTCCGTCCGCGTCTTCGTCCTCGACGTGGAGGAGGAGGGCCGCCCGCGCGTGAAGCAGGCGTTCGTGAACCCGGTGCTCGTGGAGCGCTCGAGCGACACGGAGGTCTCCGAGGAAGGGTGCCTCTCCATTCCCACGCTCCGCGCCGACGTGAAGCGCCCGGCGCGCGTGGTGGTGGAGGCGATCGACGCCGACGGGAAGCCGTTCCGCATGGAGGCGGAGGGCCTTCTCGCGCGCGCGATCCAGCACGAGACCGATCACCTCGACGGGATCCTCTTCCTCGACCGTCTCGGGCCGATCACGCGCCGCCTCCTCGAGGCGAAGTGGAAGCGCGTCCGCCCCGACGACGCTCCTTCGCGCGCCTCGGGCTCCGCCGAGGGCGGCGCCTCGGGAGCCGCGCCTTCCCGCTGAGGGGCGCCATGCGCCTCGTCTACTACGGCACCCCCTCGTTCGCCGTGGCGCCGCTTCGGCGCCTGGCGGCGGACGGACGCGCGCCCCTTCTCGTCGTGACGCGGCGCGACAGGCCGCGCGGACGCGGGCTCGAACTCCAGCCGTCGCCGGTCCGCGCGGCGGCCGAGGCGCTCGGCCTTCCCGTCGCGACGCCGGCCCGCGCCAGCGCGCCCGAGGAAGTGGAGCGCGTCCGCGCCCTCGCCCCCGACCTCCTGATCGTGGTGGCGTACGGACAGATCCTGAGCCCCGAGCTCCTCGCCCTGCCGCGCCTCGGCGCCTTGAACGTCCACTTCTCGCTCCTTCCACGTCACCGCGGCGCCGCGCCCGTCCAGGCGGCGCTCCTCGCCGGCGACGACGAGACGGGCGTGAGCACGATGTGGATGACGGAGGGACTCGACGAAGGGGACGTCTTCCTCTCGCGCCCGACGCCGATCGCTCCCGGCGAGAACGCCGGTGCGCTCGGCGAGCGGCTCACGGAGATGGGGGCCGACCTCCTGGCCGAGTCGCTTTCGCTTCTCGATCGAGGCCTCGGCACGCGCCGTCCTCAAGATCACGCGCTCGCCACCTACGCGCCGAAGATCCGCGGCGAGGACGCGCGCCTCCTCTTCGAGGCGCCGGCCGCGGAGCTGGCCCGGCGGGTCCGCGCCTACACGCCGGCGCCCGGCGCCTGGATCGATCTCGAGGCCGGACGTCTCGTGGTGGTCGCGGCGAACGCGGACGAGGGCGAGGGCGCGGCCGCGGCCGCCGCGACGGCGCCGCGAGGGCTCGACCTCCTTCCCACGCCGCCCGGCAGCGTCGCCGGCATCGATCGCGCTCGAGGGCTCGGGGTGGCGTGCGGCAAGGGAACACTCTGGCTCGCGCGGGTTCGCCCCGCCGGGCGAAAAGAGATGTCGGGCGCCGACTACGCGAACGGCGCGCGCCTTCGTCCGGGCTCGCCGCTCCCGCTTCGCGCGCGGGCGGCCTCCTCGTGAGCCCGCGCCGCGCGCCGCCGCCGCGCCGCCGGACCGCCAAGACGCCGCCGCGCGAGCTGGCGCTCCAGATCCTCCACGACGCCGAGAGCCGGAACGCGTACGCCGACCGGCTCCTCGAAACGCGCCTTCGCGCCAACGCGCTCGAGCCGCGCGACGCCGCGTTCGTCACCACGCTCGTGCAGGGGACGCTCCGCTATCGGGGCCTCCTCGATCATCACCTCGAATTTCTCCTCGGCGCCCGCGCCGGCGGGCTCGAGGGTCTTCCGCTCTGGATCCGCGTCGCGCTCCGGCTCGGCGCCTATCAGATGCTGGTCCTCACGCGAGTCCCCGTCTCCGCCGCCGTGGCCGAGAGCGTTTCGCTGGCGAAGCAGTACGGGCATCCCGGCACGGCCGGGCTCGTGAACGCGGTGCTGCGGCGTCTCGCGGCGGGGGAGCGCGCGGCGCTTCCGGACCGCGCGGCCGATCCGATCGCCCACCTCGCGGTGGCCACCTCGCACCCCCGCTGGCTCGTCCAGCGATGGGTCTCCCGATTCGGCGAGGAGACGGCGGAGCGGCTCTTGAAGGCCGACAACGAGGAGCCGGCGATCACGGTTCGCCCCAATCTCCACCGGATGCGGGCCGACGCGTTCGAGGAGGCGCTTCGCGCCGAGGGGCACGAATCGGCGCCGGGGCCGAACGGCGGTCCCGTCCGCCGGATGGCGGAGGGGTACGTCCCGAGCCGGTCTCAGCTCTTCCGCCAGGGGCTCCTCTGGCTCCAGGACGAGGCCGAATCGGTCGTGCCGCTCCTCCTCGGCATCAGGCCCGGGGCGCGCGTCCTCGATCTCTGCTCCGCCCCCGGGGGGAAGGCGGCGGCCATGGCGGAGGCGGCCGCGCCCGAGGGGCTCGTCGTCGCCATGGAGCGCCACGAGAGCCGCGCGCGATCGCTCCGCGAAAACCTCGTGGAGAGACTGAGGCTTCCGCGCATCGCGGTCGTCTGCGGCGACGGGACGCGGCCTCCCTTTCGCGCGGCGCCGCGAGCTTCGTTCGAAGCCGTGCTGGTCGACGCGCCCTGCAGCGGGCTCGGCGTGCTGCGGCGCCGCGCCGACGCGCGGTGGCGCAAGGAGGAGACGATCGTGGCCGAGATGGCGGCGCTCCAGCGCGCGCTTCTCGACGCGGCCTCGGCCCTCGTCCGCCCGGGCGGCGTCATGGTGTATAGTGTCTGCTCGCTCGAGCCCGAAGAGACCGACGCGACCGTGAACGGATTTCTCGGCACGCATTCCAACTTCGTCCAGGAGGACACGCGTCCCTATGCGCCGCCGGCGTTCCGCGGCGAAGACGCCGCGCTCAGGGCCTACCCGCACGTCCACGGGACCGACGGCGTCTACGCCGTCCGGCTCCGCCGCAAGTGATCGCCGAATGAGCGAGCCCGAAAACCAGCACGATCACCAGCACGAGAGCCAGCACGAGAGCCAGCACGAGCAGGTGGACGTGGGAGAGCTGGCGCCGGAAGTGGGCGCGGCCCCGACCGAACGCCGCCGCGGACCCCGTTTCAATCTCCTCACGGGGACCCTCGCGCTCTCCATCCTCGCCCTCCTCGGCGGATTCCTCATCGTGAACCTCGTCCTCATGCCCTCCCTGACGAGGCAGGGGGAAGAGGTGCGCGTGCCCGACATCGTGGGGCTGAGCGAGCGGGAAGCCGAGCGATCGCTCGGCACCGGCGACCTCCGCCTTTCGAAGATCTCCGAGCAGTGGAGCCCGGACGTGCCGCGCGGCTACATCTCGCGGCAGGACCCCGAGCCCGGCTCGGTGGTGAAGCGGGGACGCCGCATCTCGGTCGTCGTGAGCCTCGGGGCCCAGGGGACGACCGTCCCGGTCCTGGACGGCGAGTCGGTCCGGCGCGCGGAGATCATGATCGAAGGCGCGGGGCTTCGCCGGGGGCGGCTGGCCGAGGTCTACACCGACGAGGTGCCGCGCGACATGATCGTGGCGAGCGATCCGCCGGGCGAAACGATGGTGGAACGGGAGTCGGTGGTCGATCTCCTCGTGAGCCTCGGACCCCTGCCGCGCGAATACGTCCTTCCCGATCTCACCGGCGGCGAGGTCGTCGTCGTGGCGCGCGCGCTCCGGGACGAGGGCTTCGTCGTGACGACGCTCGCGGGCGGACGGGGCCAGCGGCCGGGCTACGTCGCGGCGCAGGAACCCCCGCCGGGGAGCCGCGTGGCGCCGCGCGACTCGATCCTCCTCTACGCGAACCCATGACGCCCGCCGCCTGGTCGAAGCCGCGCGAGGCGCGGCTCTGCCCCTCCATCCTCTCGGCCGACTTCTCGCGCCTCGGCGAGGAGATCGCCGCGGTGCAGCGCGCCGGGGCCGACTTCCTCCACGTCGACGTGATGGACGCGCAGTTCGTGCCCAATCTCACCTTCGGGCCGCTCGTCGTCGAGGCGTGCCGCAAGCTCACGTCGCTTCCGCTCGACGTCCATCTCATGGTCGTGGAGCCGATGCGCTTCCTGGAAGGCTTCGCGCGGGCGGGCGCGGATCACCTGACCGTGCACCTCGAGGCGTTTCCCGACGCCGCGGCCGCGGCGCGCGGCGCGCGGGCGATTCGGGACCGCGGCCTCCGCGCGGGGATCGCCGTCAAGCCGGGGACGCCGGTGGAGCGGCTCCTGCCGCTTCTCGAAGAGATCGACCTCGCCCTCGTCATGACGGTGGAACCCGGGGCGGGAGGGCAGGCGTTCCTTCCCGAATCGCCGGGGCGGATCGAGACGGTCCGCGCCGCCATCGACGCGCACGACCTCGACTGCCTGCTGGAGGTGGACGGCGGCATCGGACCCGGCACCATCGCCACGGCCGCGCGCGCGGGCGCCGACACGTTCGTGGCGGGGAATTCCGTCTTCCGCGCGCCGAATCCCGAGCGGCCGGGCGACGGCGGCCGGGCCGATCCCGCCGCCGCCATGAGGGCGCTGCGCGAGGCGCTCCGGGAGGCGGGCGCTCCGCGCGGAGCGGCGCGGACCCCGAGGGCGTGAACTTCCTCGTCGTCGGGGGCGCCGGCTACATCGGGAGCGTCGTCTGCGAGGAGCTGGTCCGGGCCCGCCACTCCGTCATCGTCCTCGACGATCTCTCCACGGGGCATCGCGACGCCGTCCCCGCGCTCGCCTATCTCGTGGAGGGGAGCCTTCGCGACGAGGCGGCGCTAGAGGAGGCCCTGACCGTCAAGAGCCTCGATTGCGTCATCCACCTCGCGGCGAAATCGATCGTCGGGGAGTCGATGGCGAATCCGGAGGCGTACCACGAGGCGAACGTCGTCGACGGCGTGCGCCTCCTCGACGCGATGCAGCGCCGCGACGTCCGGAGGATCGTCTTCTCCTCGACCGCCGCCGTCTACGATCCGGGGGCGGTCATGCCGCTCCGCGAATCGTCGCCGCTCCGGCCGGGAAATCCATACGGCGCCACGAAGCTCGCCTTCGAGCGGATCCTGGCGGATCGCGCGGGCCCCGGCTCCATCGACTACATCGCGCTCCGCTACTTCAACGTGGCGGGCGCGTCGATCGATCACGGCGAGGACCACCGGAACGAGACGCACCTGATCCCGCTCCTCCTCGACGCCGCGCGCGGCGCGCGCGCCCCCGTGCCGATCTACGGCACCGACTACGCCACGCCGGACGGGACCGCCGTGCGCGACTACGTTCACGTGCTCGACCTGGCCGAGGCGCACGTACGCGCCGCGAAGTACCTGATCGAGGGGGGCGAGCCGGTGACGCTCAACCTCGGGTCGGAGCAGGGGGCGTCGGTGCGCGAAGTGGTGAACGCGGCGCGGCGCGTGACCGGGCTCGACGTCCCGACCGTGGACGCCGATCGCCGGGCGGGGGATCCGCCGGTTCTCATCGCGTCGTCCGAATCGGCCCGGCGCGTGTTAGGCTGGAAGCCCCAATTCGGGGACCTCGAGACGATCATCGAGACGGCGTGGGTCTGGCGCCAGCGCTACCCGGAGGGCTACGAGTCATGAGTCAAGACGAACGGCTGGTGTCGGTGCGGCGCGTCCCCGACGAGACCACCGCGACCCTCCTCTGCGACTTCCTGAAATCGAACGGCGTCTCCGCCACCGCGGTGGCGATGCAGATTCCGTGGCTGCCCGGCGTCGAGACGTTCCGCCAGGGGTACTGGGGGCACGTCGAGGTCATGGAGCACGACGCCGAGCGGGCCCGCGCCCTCATCGAGGACTTCTACGCCGCCGAGCCGCAGGAGGAGCCGGGGCTCGGCGAGAGCGGGAACGGCGAGGACCACGAGAGCGACGCGAGCGACTGGGACGACGCGGCGGAGGACGAGGAGCTGGACGAGGACGACGAGGAGGAGGAGGAATCGCAATGAACCGCGCACCGACCGCTCGCCGCGGCGCGCCCTCCTACACCCGCGATTCCCTCGCGGCGCGCGTGCGGGCCTTCCGAGGCAAGCGGGTGCTCGTCGTGGGCGACGTGATCCTCGACCGCTACCTCTGGGGGCGCGCCTCGCGCGTGTCGCCCGAGGCGCCGGTCCTGGTGGTGGACGTCGACCGGGAGGAATATCGGCTGGGGGGCGCCGCCAACGTGGCGCACAACGTGGCGTCGCTCGGCGCGTCGCCGGCGCTCTTCGGCGTCTGCGGCTGCGACGCCGCGTCGGCCACCCTCCGCGCGCTCCTGCGCGAGCGGGGCGTCGACACCGAGCGGGGAATGCTCGAGGACGGGCTCCGGCGCACCACCTTGAAGACCCGCATCATCGCGCACCACCAGCAGGTGCTCCGCGCGGACGAGGAGACGCGGGAGGCGCTCGCCGACTCGGTGCGCGCGCACTTGCTGGAGCGGCTCGAGGCCTCGCTCCCCGGCGCCGACGCGGTCATCCTCTCCGACTACGGCAAGGGCGTGCTCTCGGGCCCGCTCCTCGAGCGGCTTCTGCCGGAGCTCGTGAAGCGCGGCATCCCGACCGCCGTCGATCCGAAGGAAGAGCAGTTCTTCCGCTACAAGGGCGTCACCGTTATCACGCCGAACCTGAGCGAGGCGGCCCAGGCGTGGGGCCGTCGCATCCGGAACGAGACCGAGCTCGCCGAGGCGGGGTTCGGCCTTCGCGAGAAGCTCGGCTCGAAGTCGGTCCTCATCACGCGCGGCGAGGAAGGGATGTCGCTCTTCGACGAGGAAGGGCACACCCACATTCCCACGAAGGCGCGCGAGGTCTACGACGTGACGGGCGCGGGCGACACGGTGGTGGCGACGATGGGCGCGGCGCTCGCCGCGCGGGCGCCGCTCGCCGAGGCGTGCGTCCTCGCCAACCACGCGGCCGGGCTGGTGGTGGCGCATCTCGGCACCGCCGCGGCGACGGCCGACGAGCTGGTCGCGGCGCTGGGGGACGTGGGCGAGGGCGGCCCCGGTCCCGAGGGGAAGGAGGGCGGAGCCCGTGGGTGAAGTCCTGACGCTCGAACTCGCGATTCGCCGCCGCGCCGCCGCGCGCGTCCTGGGGCAGACCTTCGTCTTCACGAACGGCTGCTTCGACCTGATCCATCCGGGACACGTCGCGCTCCTGAAGGAGGCGCGGGAGCAGGGGCACTACCTGATGGTCGGCATCAACAGCGACCGCTCGGTCCGCGCACTGAAGGGGGAGGGGCGCCCCGCCCAGAACGAGGCCGATCGCGCCGCGGTGCTGGCGGCGATGCGCGACGTGGAGGGCGTCGTGGTCTTCGACGAGGAGACGCCGGCGAAGCTGATCGAAGCGCTCCTGCCCGACGTGCTGGTGAAGGGGGGCGACTACACGCCCGACCAGGTCGTCGGCCGCGACGTCGTGGAGAGGGCCGGCGGCCGCGTCCACATCGTGCCGTTGGTGCCGGGGAAGAGTTCGAGCGCGCTGGCGGGGAAGCCCTGAGCCGCTCTACTCGTACCTGAGACTCTCGATCGGGTTCAGCCGCGCCGCCGTCCTCGCCGGATAGAACCCGAAGAAGATCCCCACCAGAGCGCTGAAGCCGAAGGCCAGCGCGATCGACTCGGGTCCGATCAGCGTGGGCCACTGCGCGAAATGCGAGACGGCGTACGCGATCCCCATCCCGAGTCCGATCCCGATCGTCCCTCCCACGACGCTCACGAAGGCCGACTCCGCCAGGAACTGGACCATGATGTCCTTGGCGCGGGCGCCGAGCGCGCGGCGCACGCCGATCTCCCGCGTCCGCTCGGTCACCGAGACGAGCATGATGTTCATGATCCCGATCCCGCCCACGAGAAGCGAGACGAAGGCGACGCTCGAGAGGAGGAGCGTCATCACCTGCGACGTTCCCTCGGCCGTCGACGCGATCTCCGACTGCGATCGCACCATGAAGTCGTCCTGCTGGCCCGGCGCGATGCGATGGCGCTGGCGAAGGAGGTTCGAGATCTCCTCGATGGCATCGTCCACCACCGCTTCGGATCGGGCCGAGACCATGATCGAGCCGACGCGCAGCGGATTGGCGAGGATCTTCTTCTGCACGGTGGTCAGCGGCGCGATGATCTGATCGTCCTGATCCTGGCCGAAGGAGTTCGAGCCCTTCGTCGCCAGGACGCCGATCACCTGGAAGGGGAGACGCCGGATGCGGATCGTGCTTCCCACGGCCTCGCCGTCGCCGAAGAGCTCACGCTTCACGGTGGCGCCGATGATGCAGACCTTCATGGCGGCGCGGACGTCGGAGGTGGAGATCGTCCGCCCCTCGACGACGGGCCAGTCGCGCACGGTGAGGTAGTTCTCGTCGCCGCCCTGCACGGTGGTGCTCCAGTTGGCGTCGCCCGCGACGACCTGCGCCTGCGAGCGCACGGTGGGGGAGGCGACCGCCACGGAGGGGCACTCGCGCGTGATGGCCTGCGCGTCCTCCACCGTGAGTCCCTGCACGGTGCCGGTTCCGGTGCGGACGACGCCCATCATCCCGCCGGAGAAGACCATGATGACGTTGGAGCCGAGGCTTCGGATCTGTTCCTGCACGCTCTGCTTCGCGCCCTGGCCGATGGCGAGCGTCGCGATGACCGCCGCCACCCCGATGATGACGCCGAGCATGGTGAGGACGGTGCGGATCTTGTTCCGTTCGAGGGCGCGCAGCGCCTCGCGAAGGACTTCGCTCCAGGCGACCATGGCGTCGCTACCGCCCGCCCGTGCGGCCGCTGGTGGCGGAGCCGCCGCGCCGCCCGCCCATCCCGCCGGCCGGCTGGAACGGGTTCGTCGTCTGCCGCTTGGCGCCCGCTTCCTCCTGACCGATCACCACCATCGCCCCCTCCTCGAGAGGGCCGGGGAGGAGTTCGGTGGAGGTCCCGTCGGTGATCCCGACGCGAACGGGAAGTCGCTTCGGCAGCTTCATGCCGTTCGAATCGGCGAGGACGTAGATGACCGCGGGGCGACCCGGCTTTTCCTCGCCCATCGCCCGGCCCGCCGCTCCGCCTTTCCGGCCGGCGCTGTCGGCGCCTCCGCCGCGATTCGCCGCACGACCCGCTCCTTCGGCGCGGGCCGCCGTTCCGCCGCGCGCCATGCCCGCGCTCGCACCGCCGCCGGCGCCCATGCCGGCGGCGGCGGCGCCGTTCGCGCGGGCCGCCTGCTCCTCGCGGGGCCGGAAGCGGAGCGCCGCGTTCGGAATCTTGAGGGCGTCGTCGCGGGAGGCGGAGACGATCGTCACGTTCGCGGTCATCCCGGGGAGGAGCTTCTGATCGGGATTCGGGACACGGGAGACGACCACGTACGAGACCACGCCCGCCTCGCTGATCGGCTCGGCTCGGATCTGGCGCACGTGGCCTTCGAAGACGCGGTCGGGGAAGGCGTCGACGGTGAAGGAGACGGGCATCCCGACCTCCACCTGGCCGATGTCCGCCTCGTCGACGCGAGCCTCCAGCTCCATCTCGGTCAGGTCGCGCGCGAGGGTGAAGAGATTCGGCGCCTGGAGGCTCGCCGCCACCGTCTGGCCGGCGTCGATGTTCCGCGCGATGACGGTGCCCGAGATGGGCGCGAGAATCGTCGTGTTCGACATGTTGACGCGGGCCCGCTCCGCGGAGGCCTCGGCCTGGCGGAGATCGGCCCGCCGCGAATCGACCGTCAGCTGCGCCGTCTCGAGGTCGGTGTCGGAGACGATCCCCTGCGTCTTCAGCTCCTTCGCCCGGCGCAGGCCCCGCTCCCCGTCGGCCAGCTGCGCCTTCGCGCGCTCGATGGCCGCCTCCGCCTCGCTCAGGGCCGCCTTGAAGAGGGAGGGTTCGATCTGCGCCAGGACCTGCCCCTGCCGCACCCGGTCGTTGTAGTCGACGTAGACCTTGGCCAGGGTTCCGGAGACCTGGCTCCCCACCTCCACCTGGTCGACCGGATTCAGCGTTCCGGTGGCGGAGACGACGCTCGAGATGGCGCCGCGCGTCACGGCGGCCTCCCGGTAGCGAATCGGCTTCGATTTCGAACGCCAGGGACCGAACCAGCCGATCGCGGCCGCGACGGCGATGACGACCGCGATCCAAACCCCACGCTTCATCCGCACGAATCTACCTCCGTGAGTCCCAAAGCCCCTCCCTGGGCATCCCTTGACAGCCCGGCGACGGGGCGGGTAACGTCCATTGATTTACTTGGATTCACCAATATATAGACGTGCCTCGTCCGCTGAAGGAGGACTGCCTCGAGTGAAACGGACACGCCGAGTGGTAATTATGGGCGCCGGTGGGCGCGATTTCCATAACTTCAACGTTTACTTCAAGAACCGGCCGGAGTACGAGGTCGTGGCGTTCACCGCCTCGGCCCAGATTCCGGGGATCGACGACCGCCGCTACCCCAAGTCGCTCGCCGGCCCCCGCTATCCCAAGGGGATCCCGATCTACTCCGAGCAGGAGCTTCCCGAGATCATCCGCATCGGGAAGGTCGACCTCGTGGTCTTCGCCTACTCCGACGTCTCCCACGAGTACGTGATGCACAAGGCCTCCTGGGTGATGGGGATGGGCCCCGACTTCATGCTCATGGGGCCCGGGACCACGATGCTCAAGAGCAAGGTTCCCGTCGTCGCCGTGAACGCCGTCCGCACCGGGGCGGGGAAGAGCCAGACGACGCGCCGGGTTTGCGAGATTCTCAAGGCGATGGGGAAGAAGGTGGTCGCCATCCGCCATCCGATGCCGTACGGCGAGCTGGCCCGCCAGGGCGTCCAGCGCTTCGCCACCTACGCCGACCTCGTCCGCCACAAGTGCACGATCGAGGAGCGTGAAGAGTACGAGCCGCACCTCGACCGCGGGACGATCGTCTACGCGGGGGTCGACTACGGCGAAATCCTGGCCAAGGCCGAGACGGAGGCCGACGTCATCGTCTGGGACGGCGGCAACAACGACTTCTCCTTCTACAAGCCCGACCTACAGATCGTCGTCGCCGATCCGCACCGTCCGGGGCACGAGCGTTCCTATCATCCCGGCGAGACGAACATCCGCCTCGCCGACGTCGTGGTTCTGAACAAGGTCGGCACCACCGACTACTCGAACGTCGAGAAGGTTCGCGCTTCGGTCTCTCAGCTCAATCCGCGCGCGATCATCGTCGACGCCGCGTCGCCGATCTCGGTCGACCGGCCGGAGCTCATCCGCGGCCACCGCGCCCTCGTCATCGAGGACGGCCCCACCCTGACGCACGGCGAGATGCTGTACGGCGCCGGCGTCATCGCGGCCCGCCGCCACGGCGCCCGCGAGATCGTCGATCCGCGGCCCTGGCTCGTCGGGTCGCTCAACGACACCTTCAACCAGTACCCCAACATCGGCGCGCTTCTCCCGGCCATGGGCTATTCGGGCGAGCAGATCCGGGACATGGAACGGACCATCAACGCGACGGAATGCGACGTGGTGGTGATCGCCACGCCGATCGACCTCCGCCGCCTCATGAAGATCAAGCATCCTTCGGTGCGCGTCGGGTACGAGCTCCAGGAGATCGGAACGCCGACGCTCCAGGACGCCATCGTCGACGCGCTGGCGCGCCTGTCGAAGGGATCGGCGCCCGCGAAGAAGGGCGCCGCCGCGAAGAAGGCGCCCGCCAAGAAAACCGGGAGACGGAAATGAACCTCCACGAATATCAAGGCAAGGACGTCTTCCGCGCGGGGGGCATCCCCGTCCCGCCGGGCGACGTCGCGCGGACGGTCGAGGAATCGGAGACGATCGCCGCGCGCCTCGGCTTCCCCGTCGTCATCAAGGCGCAGGTCCTGACGGGCGGGCGCGGGAAGGCGGGCGGGGTGAAGGTGGTGAAGAACGGCGCGGAGTTCACGCGCGAGGCGGGCCGCATCCTCGGCATGGATATCCGCGGCCACGCCGTCCGGAAGATCCTCGTGACCCCCGCGACGGAGATCGAGAAGGAGTTCTACGCGGGCATCGTGCTCGACCGGAAGTACGAGACGCCGCTTCTCATGGTGAGCCCGGCCGGCGGCGTCGACATCGAGGAGGTGGCGCGACAGACTCCGGAGAAGATCCTGCGCCTGCACCTCGACGGACGGGGCCTTCCGGCGTATCGCGCCCGGGCGGCGGCGCGCTTCCTCGACGCGCGGCCCAAGGTGCAGAAGCAGCTCGTGGACGTGCTCCTGAAGCTGGCGCGCGTCTACTACGACCGCGACTGCTCGCTCGCCGAGATCAACCCCCTCATCGTCACGCCGCGCGAGGAGGTCTGGGCGCTCGACGCGAAGGTCGTCATCGACGACAACGCCCTCGACCGCCACGCCGACCTCGCCGACATGCGCGACCTGGGCGCTGAAGATCCCGGCGAGGTGGAGGCGCGCGACAAGGGGCTCTCCTACGTCCGTCTCGACGGCACGATCGGCTGCGTGGTGAACGGCGCCGGTCTCGCCATGGCGACGATGGACCTCATCCAGTTCCACGGCGGGAAGCCGGCCAACTTCCTCGACATCGGCGGCTCGTCGAATCCCGACAAGGTGACGGCGGCC
>DASTKG010000028.1:0-22142 GCA_035716005.1 Candidatus Eiseniibacteriota bacterium | reverse complement strand
CTCGAGTACGCGCAGATTCCCTACGTGAAGCTCTGGGACGCCGAGGTCCTCGACGGAAGGCTCGCGGACTACGACTGGCTCCATCTCCACCACGAGGACTTCACGGGACAGTACGGAAAGTTCTACGCCGCGTTCGCGTCGGCCGGCTGGTATCAGCGGCAGGTGGCGGAGAACGAGGCGGTGGCGCGCAAGTACGGATTCGCGAAGGTCTCGGAGCTGAAGAAGGCGGTGGCGCAGTCGATCAAGGCGTACGTCGCGCAGGGAGGATTCCTCTTCGCCATGTGCTCCGGCACCGACACGTTCGACATCGCGCTCGCGGCGGGGAAGACGGACATCGTCTCGAAGGAATACGACGGCGACGGCGTCGATCCGCGCGCCCAGGCGAAGCTCGACTTCTCGCAAACGCTGGCGTTCCAGAACTTCCAGCTCGAGATGAATCCGCTCGTCTACGAGTACTCGAACATCGACACGACGCAGAAGGCGGCGCTGCGCGGCCAGTTCGGCGACACGTTCACCCTCTTCGACTTCTCGGCGAAGCAGGATCCCGTCCCCACGATGCTGGTCCAGGACCACGTCTCGACGATCAAGGGTTTCCTGGGGCAGACGACCGGCTTCGAGAAGTCGCTCCTCAAGTCGGGCGTCACGGTGCTGGCGGAGACGCCGGGGCAGGACGACGTGAAGTACATCCACGGTCACTTCGGAAAGGGGACGTTCACCTTCTACGGCGGGCACGATCCAGAAGATTACCAGCACGCCGTCGGCGACCCGCCGACGGATCTCTCGCTCCACAAGAACTCGCCCGGCTACCGGCTCATCCTGAACAACGTCCTCTTCCCGGCCGCGGAGAAGAAGGAGAAGAAGACGTAGGCGCGACGTAGTCCGTAGGTTTCCGACCCACAACCCGGTTGTTCCCCCCTCGGCCCTTTGCTAGCCTCCCACCCTCGGACCGTACTCCCCACGGCCGCGTGATTCGTTCGTCCTTCCACGAACCACAGCGGAGGTCCACGATGCCCACTCCACGCGCTTTCGTACTCGTCCTGCTGCTCGCCTCGGTAACCGGATGCTACGCCGCACGCGTCGATACGGGGCTCACGCCCTCGGCCAAGGTGATCGAGCAAAAGTGGGCCTCGAGCTGGATCTACGGGCTCGTGCCCCCGAAGACCATCAAGGCCGCCACCGAGTGCAAGGACGGCGTGGCCATCGTGGAGACGCAGTTGTCGTTCCTGAATCAGGTCGTCAGCATCTTGACCTTCGGCATCTACACGCCGATGCAGATCGTCGTGACCTGCGCCTCCGGGGCCGCGACGGGAATGCGCGATGGAGACGGAAGCATGTTCCTCCCCGAGAACGCGTCGGACGAGGACGCCCAGCGCGTCTTCGCGCAGGCCGCCGATCGGGCCGTGGCGACGAGGCACGCCGTGTTCGTGCGGAGGATCCCGGCGGAGGACGCCGGCGTCCCGCAATAGCCGCATCGAGATCGGGGTCGGGCGGCGGCGCTGCGTGGGCCGCCGCCCATCGCATTCCTGCCACGCTGGCATAGCGCTGTCATCCTGGCAGGCGAATCGCGCCCGCCTCCCCCCACTCACCTGACGTTCGCCGGTGGCTTAGCTCCGCTGGCGAAGCGAGTTGCCGCGCCGTCTCCCCCCTCGGCCGGCCGCGGCACGGTCCATGCGACTCAACGCTCCCCGGCCCTTCTCAGGTCCCACGCGGCAGCCCGGCAACCACGATCGGAGTCATCCTCTGAATCGCGAAGTCTGGATCACCGGCGTAGGCGCCATTACCGGCCTCGGTCCCACCGCACGGCATCTTTCGGAGGGGCTCCGCGGAGAGCGCTCCGCCGTGACGGACGACGCGACGCTCGAGGGAATGCCGGTGGCGCGCGCTCCCGCGCTCCTCCCGGTCCCGGTCACGACCGCCACGCAACTCGACCGCTGCGGGTCGCTCTTCTTCTCGGCCGCCGCCGAAGCGTGGGAATCGGCCGCTCTCGACGAGCAACCGAAGGACGCCGATCGCTTCGGCGTCGTGGAGGGTTCCTCGCTCGGCCACATCTCCGATCTCCTCGCCGAGCACCGCGCCATGATGGAGGGACGCGCCTGCGCCCACGTCGACCCCGAGTCGGTGGTCAAGTTCATGACCGGCGCGGGCGGATCGCAATTCGCCCTCCTTCACGGAATCCGCGGGCCGGTCATGAGCGTCTCGGCCGGGAGCGTCTCCGGCACCTGCGCCATCGGCGAGGCGATCCACACGGTGATGCGCGGGGAGCAGGAGGTGATCGTCGCCGGCGGCGCGGAGTCGCCGCTCGCGTGGGAAGTCGTGGAGGCGTTCCGGCGCTCCGGTGTCCTCGCGGACGGGGCGAAGCCGGGCGCCCGGTCGCGCCCCTTCGACCAGGATCGCCGCGGGATGCTCCTCGGAGAGGGCGCCGCCGCGGTGGTGATCGAATCGGCCGATCACGCGCGTGCGCGCGGCGCTCGCTGCCGCGCGGTCCCGCGCGGATTCGTCTTCGTCACCGATCCGCGATTCATGACCGGCTCCAACCCGAACGGCGACGGCATCTCCACCGCGATGTCGCGCCTGCTCCGTGAGCGCGAGCCGCTGACGATCGACTGGATCGTCGCGCACGGGACGGGGACGCCGACGAACGACGCCGCGGAGGTCCGCGCGCTCCACCTCGTCTTCGATGGCGATCTCGCGCGTCTTCCGGTCACCGCGCTCAAGCCGGCGGTCGGACACTGCCTCGGCGCGAGCGGCGCGATCGAGGCGGTGGCGGCCATTCTCGCGATGGAGGAGCACTTCATTCCCGCGGTCCTCAACACGCGGGCGCTCGACCCCGCGCTGCCGGTGTTCGACCTCGTCACGCACGTCCGCGAGGCCGAGATGCGGACGGCCCTCCTCCTTTCGGAGAGCTTCGGGGGCCGCGCCGCCGCGCTGGCGATTCAGGCGGCGTAGGGGCGTCTCGACCGCGCGTCGGCGCGGGTGCTATCCTCCGGCCCCATGCTCAACCCCGGCACTCTCATCGGTCCCTACCGCATCGAGCGCGAAATCGGTCGCGGCGGCATGGGCGTCATCTTCCTCGCCCAGGACACGCGCCTCGGCCGGCCGGCCGCCATCAAGGCTCTTCCCGAGGACGTCGCGGGCGATCCCGAACGCCTCGCTCGCTTCGAGCGAGAGGCGAAGGCGCTCGCGTCGCTGACCCACCCGAACGTCGCCGGCATCTACGGACTCGAGGAGAAGGATGGCCGCCGCTACCTGGCGCTCGAGTACGTGGAGGGCGAGTCGCTGGCCGAGCGGCTGCAGCGCGGGCCGCTCTCCTCCGCCGAGACGATCGAGATCGGACTTCAGATCGCCGCGGGCATCGAGGCGGCGCACGAGGCCGGCATCGTTCACCGCGATTTGAAGCCGGGCAACGTCGTCATCACGTCGGCGGACCAGGCGAAGGTCCTCGACTTCGGCCTGGCGAAAGGAAAGGTGGCCGAAGGGCCGAACGCGACGAGCCCCACCAGCCCGACGACCACGCCCGCGAACTCGCCCACGCTCCTCCATTCCCCGACGCTTCAGACGCCGGCCACGATGCCCGGGGTGATTCTCGGGACGGCCGCCTATCTCTCGCCCGAGCAGGCGCGGGGCAAGGTGGTCGACCGCCGCACCGACATCTGGTCGTTCGGCTGCATTCTCTACGAGTGCCTGACGGGGAAGCAGGTCTTCGAGGGGGAGACCGTCTCCGACACGATCGCGAAGATCCTGGAGCGCGAGGTGCCATGGGAGGCGCTGCCCGCGGGAACGCCGGCGGCTCTACGCGCGCTCGTGGCACGTTGTCTCGAGAAGGACCCGCGCCGGCGTCTCCGCGACATCGGCGACGCGCGGCTCGCGCTCGAGGAGCTGAAGTCTGGTCGCTCGTCCGCAGCGCTCGCCGCGGCCGGCGTCCTGTCCGATTCGGCTGTCGCGGGATCCTCGCCCGATCCGGTGGCCGCACGCGCGGCCGCGGCGGCGGCCGCCCGGCAGCGAAACCTCTTCGTCGCGATCGCCTTCGTCCTTGGCGCGGCGCTCGCCATCGGCGCCTGGAGCGCGCTCCGCCTCGGCGGCAGCGCCGCCCCCGGAGGCGAGATCGCGCATCTCTCCCTTCCCATCCCCGACGATCTGAGGGCCGAAGCCTTGCTGGTCACGCCGTCGAGTTCGACCCTCGTCCTGAGGGCGCGGCCCCGCAATGTCGCGCCCGGGGAAGAGCCGATCTCCAGGCTCTACGTTCGACGCCTCGAAAGCGACCAATTCCAGCCGCTTCCCGGAACCGAGCGAGTTCTCCTGTATCGGCCCTATCCGAACGAGCGATGGATCTTCTTCGTCCAGACCGTTTCGGAGCGCTCCTCGGACATGCGGATGATGAAGATCCCGCTCGACGGAAGCGCGCCCGCCTCGGACCTCGGCCGCTGGGATCGGAGCTGGGGCTCGCCCCGCGTCCTCGAGTCGGGGGAAGTGCTGGCGCCCGTCGCTCCGGGCGGCGAGTACATTCGAATTCCCGCCGCGGGCGGCGCGCCGTCGGCGCCACGGAAGGTGAACCTGGGCGGCGGCGACAGTCAGGTGACTTTCGGCGACGTCCTGCCCGGGGACCGCGGCGTGCTCCTCTCGTCGAGCACGTACGTGGGCAACGTCTACTCGATCGGGATCGGCGTTCTCGACTTGAAGACGGGGAAGTCGAAGATGCTCCTGAGCGACGCCGGCTCCCCGAGCTACTCCCCGACCGGACATCTCGTCTTCTCCCGGAACTCGACGCTTTTCGCCGTTCCCTTCGACCTCGGAAAGCTGGAGGTGCGAGGGACGCCGGTCGCGATCTTGGAGGGATTGAGGATCAGCGCCGCCTGGAGCCACGGATCGTTCGGCCTCGCCACGAACGGAACGCTCGTCTACGCGCCGGGCGGATTCGCGGGGAAGGATCGTCGCCTCGTGATGATCGACGCGGAGGGCCGGGAGACCGACTGGTCGAGCGATCGTCTCCCCTTCGAGGCCGGGGTCTGGGTCACGCCCGACGGATCGAAGGCGGGGTCGGTGGTGGCCAACGCCTCGGGGCTCTACGCGGTCTGGCTCGCCGAGCGAGGGGGCGGAGCCGCGCGCCTCTTCATCGGCCGCGAAGGGGCGGACATCTCGTTCCCCTGCTGGTCGCCCGACGGACGCACCGTGGCCTACTCGCAAATCGCCAAGGCCGAGTCGGACGGCATCTACACGGTCGGCGCCGACGGATCGGGCTCCCCGCGCAGGATTCTCAAGGCCGCGAAGGACGAAGCCATGCTGGCAACCTCGTGGACGCCGGACGGGGGGCGCCTCCTCGCGATGCGCGGGGTCGGATCGAGGGTCGGCATCCTCTCGGTGGCGGTGCCCGCGGCCGGAGCGGCCGCGCCCGCGCCCGACACGCTCTTCGCGGGGGAGTCGGGGATTCACGCCTTCGGAAGACTCTCGCCCGATGGACGGCTCCTCGCCTACGTCTGGGACGGTTCGGGCCAGCTCGAGGTCTACGTCCGAGCGTGGAACGGAGCGGCGCCCGTCGGGGAAGCGGTTCCGGTGGGGAAGGCCGGGCCCGGGTGGCCGATGTGGAGCGGGAACGGCAAGACGCTCTACTTCTTCAACGACACCGGCCGGCTCGTCGCGGCCGAGATCGCGGCGCAGCCCCGGCTCTCCGTATCCTCGAGGCGCGCGCTCTGGGATGCCGACGCGACGAAGACGACCACCGACTTCATGTCGGCGCTCCCGGACGGCCGCATCCTGGCGATCCGCAAGGGGGACGCGGAGGACGACCCGACCCGCTTCGATGTCGTCTTGGGATTCCCCGAACTCCTGAAGCAGCGCCTCCGCCAGGCCGGCGGGAAGTAGCGTTTCGGCCTCGCGGGGCGAGGGCGCACGCCGCCCGAACCGCGCCCGCGCCCCTCTGTCGTTGGCAAATGAAAATGTCCGCTTTTGACACGTGAAATGTCCGCCTGGTCATGCGGCCTTTAGGGCCGCGGTTTTGGGGGCCTGGATCCTCCCCCGGGAGTCATAAGCCGCCAGTTTCTGGGCACCGCGCCAGACGGAGTACGATTCGTCGAGGTGGCGACGGACGACGAGGTGGAGCCCCGCGCAAGTGGTCCGCCCCTTCTGCTTGGGCACCTGGAGGCAGACGCCCTCGCAGCCGACGGTGTTGTCTCGCTGCACGACGCGTTCCTCCTCGAAGCAGAGGACCTGATCGAGATCGACTCCGCCGAGGGAGACGAAGGCGCACGCGGGATCGGCGGGTGGCCGTGCGAACTCGAGGTTGTAGGCCGGGACGAAGCGATCGGCGATGTAGCGGTTCGCGGCGTCGATGGATCGCACGCCCTCGACGCGCAGTTCGTTCACGAGGCGTCCCTGGAACGTGCGGTTCAGGCGCTCGCTGCGTCCCCGGGCCTGGGGCGAGTAGGCCAGGATGTGTTCGACGCCCAGCCGCCTCAGGGCGCGACCCACCTGGGTGGGGTGGGATTTGTCGACGGGTTCGTCCTTCACCGGAGTGCGCGCCGCCCAGCCGGCTCGATCGGTGTAGAGGGCTTGGGGAAGCCCGTGGCGGCGAAAGACCGCTTGCAGGGCTTCGAAGATCGGCACGGTACCTTCGGCGTCCACCAGCTTCGCGTAGAGCACCTGCTTGGTGGCATCGTCGATCACCACGATGAGCGAGAAGAAATCGTCCGGCAGGAGAGCCAGCCAGCGATGGCGGCTCCCGTCGATGTGGAGCATCTCCCCGAAGAGGGCTCGTGGCTCACGGCGAAGCCGATGACGGCCTCGCGGCCTCAGCCGTTTGATCAATCCCGCCCCCTGGAGCACCTGCTTCACGAACGAGTAGGAGTACTCGAAGCCGTGTTCCCGGACGAGGACCGCGTGGAAGTGGCGCACGTTGAACCCTCGGTAGCGGCCCTTGTACTGGCGAAGGACCGCCGACACGACGCGTCCCGGCACCCGGCGCGGCGAGGGCCGGCAACGACGATCCAGGAGGCCGTCCGACCCTCCGCGCTCCATACGCTCTCGCCAGCGCCGCATCGACCGGGGAGAGATCCCCATGAGATCCGCGGCCTGGACCCAGCTCAGCTCACCCGCCATGGCTCGTAACATCACATCGTGTGCCTTCATTGCCCGCTCCTGCGGGGTTGGCTTCAGGATCATCCCCAGGGCCTCCTCTCTGGCCCCGGAGCGTCCCCGCCACCACCCCCCAAAGGGAAGCGGACAAATCACATGCCAAAATGCGGACAGATCATCTGCTCTCTACACCGCGCCCGCGCCCCTCTTGCCGCTCCCGCCCCACGGGGCTACACTCCCTCCCCTATGGTCTTCGCCGACGCACTCGGCTTCCGGCCCTTCATTCCGGGCGACATCGTCAAAATCGGCCTCGCCGCGGCGCTCCCCCCGATCGGGTGGAACGCGCTCGGCGCACGGGGGCGTTAACCATGTACGATCCGACTCACGAATATTCGCAGAACGTCCTCGTCACCGGCGCGACCGGAGGGATCGGCCGCGCGGTCTGCCGCGACCTGAGCCTGAACGGCTATCGCGTCCACGGCCTCGTCCGAAACGACGTCGCGCGCGCGCGGCTTCCGTACGCCGTCATCGGCGTGATGGGCGACATCCGGAAGCCGGAGCTCTGGGAGAACGCGATCAAGAAGGTCGACGCGGTCATCCACCTCGCGCTCCCCGGCGACCTCCCGAGCGGACGAATCGAGCGGGCCGACGCCGAGCAGCACGGCGCCCTCATGGCGGAGGCGCTTCACGGCCTCGGCGACCTTTGCCGCCGGAACAAGAAGAAGTTCATCTACACCTTCAGCTCGATCATGTACGAGCCCGACGCCGAAGGGTGGGTGCGCGAGACGTCGCCCATGAATTCGGGACGCGGCTACGGTCTGCGCCACCGCGCCATCTGGCCCGTCTATCAGGAACTGAAGAAGAAAGGGCTGAAGGCGATCTCGGTGAATCCGACGTTCGTCTACGGGCCGGGCAGCTGGTTCGAATCGGGCGTGCTGAAGCCGATGAGCCGGGGAGAGTCGATGTTCCTGGGCGACGGCACGCAGAGCATGCACTACGTCGAGGCGAGCGACGCGGCGGCGGCCTACCGGCTCGCCCTCGAGCACGGCATCGTGGGCGAGGACTACCTGATCGCCGACGACAAGCCCTCCACGCTCGGCGACTTCACGCGGCTCGTGGCGAAGGAGATGGGCGCGCCCGCGCCGGTCTCGATTCCCGAGGAAGAGGCGATCGGCATGCTCGGCTCGTGGGCCTACGAGGCCTACACCTTCTGCCCGAAGGTCGACTCCACGAAGGCGCGCGAGCACCTCGGCTGGACGCCGAAGTACCGGACGATCCAGGAGGGCGTGCCGGTCGTGGTGCGCGAGTACAAGCGCGCGCAGGCGAAGCCCCCGGTGGACTACGAGGCCGAAGCCAAAGCCCGCTTCCGCCGCCCCGCGCCGCTGTGATCGGACGACGAACCGCCCGGTGATGGGCCAGGCGCGCGCCGTCGCCACGCGAGCTCTCCTCGCGGCCATCGCGTGGGCCGCGCTGGGAAGTCCGATCGCCCCCGCGGCATCGGCCGCGCCCGCCACCGTCATCACCGCCGACCGCTATTTCGACGGAGAGACGCTCCACGAAGGTCCCGTCCAGGTGATGGTCGAGGAGGGCAGGATCAAGACGATCTCCGTCGCCGGGACGCACGGGCTCGCCAGGATCGACGCCGGCCCGGACGCGCGGACGATCGACCTCTCCGGCCACACGCTCCTCCCCGGCTTCATCGACGCGCACACGCACCTCACCTACCTCTGGAGCGACACGACCCGCGCGCCGAACTTCATGAACGACTACGTCGGCTCGCCAATCGTGGTCGCGTTCGAGGCGGCGAAGAACGCCGAGAAGACGCTCCTCGCCGGCTTCACGACGGTGCGGCAGATGGGCTCGATGGACGACGTCGATCTCGCGCTCGCGCAGGCGATCGGGCGCGGGCTGACGCGCGGGCCCCGCATCCTCACCGCCGGCGCGCTCTATCCGCCCTTCCCGGGGCGTCCCGACATCCACTGGCCGCCCGACGGCACCGCCGCGACGAGCGACGAGCTGGTGAAGAAATCGCGCGAGTACCTCGGCCACGGCTACGACTGGATCAAGATCTACGAGACGGGCGGCACCTATGACGACACGTCGGGGACGCCCTTCTACACGTCGGAGGAGATTCGCGCCGCGGTCGAAGCGTCCGAGTCGCGAGGCTGGGTCGCCGCGCACTGCATGGGCTTCGAAGGGGCGCGCCGCGCCGCGCGGGCCGGCGTCCGTTCCATCGAGCACGGCTCCCGCATCGACCGCGCCACCGCGCGCGAGATGGCGAAGAAGGGAATCTACCTCGACCCGACGCTCTATCACCTCCAGTGGTACGCCGATCACGGCGCCGCGCTGGAGTACGGCGCCGGCCACAAGGAGAAGCTCGCGGCGCTCCAGAAGGAGCAGTTCGCCTCGCTCAAGCTGGCGCGCGACGCCGGGGTGAAGATCGCCTGCGGCTCCGACGCGGTCTACAGCATGCACGGCGAGAACGCGCAGGAGATGGTCTGGCTCACCCGCGCGGGGCTCACGCCCACGGAGGCGCTCCGCGCCGCGACCGTGACGAACGCCGAACTGCTCGGTCTCCAGAACGAGATCGGCCGCGTCGCCCCCGGCTTCGCGGCCGATCTCGTCGCGGTGCCGGGCGATCCCACGAAGGAGATCGGCGCCGTGACTCGCGTCGACTTCGTCATGAAGAGCGGCGAAGTCGTTCGCCGTCCCTAGGGCCGCCGCCGCGCCATGCCGATGAAATCGCGCGCCGTCCTCGCCATCCTCGCCGCCGCCGGGGCGCTTCTGGCGGCGCTCGTCGCGCTCTCCTCCTGCGGCTCCGACATTCCGGCCGAGAGCCAGTGGATGTCGCACGTCCGCGCGCTCGCCGACGACCACCTTCGGGGGCGGGAGACCGCGACGGAGGGATTCCGCCAGGCCGCCTCCTACGTGGCGCGGGAGCTGAAGCGCTACGGCGTGGAGCCGCGCGGCGATTCCGGCACCTACTACCAGCGCGTCCCCTTCCTCGCGAGGCGGGTGGACGAGTCGCGTTCGCGCGTGACGATCCTCCACGGTAAGCAGCGAACCGAGGCCCTCCTCGGCGAGGACGTCATCCTCTCCATGCGGCTCAACCCGGCCGACTCGGTCGACGCGCGGCTCGTCTTCGTCGGCTACGGGCTCCACATCCCGGATGCGGGCTGGGACGATCTGGAGGGCCTCGATCTGAAGGGCGCCGTCGCCGTCTACATGCGCGGCGGGCCGGAACGCGTCCCGGGGCCGCTCCTCGCGCACGCCTCCTCCCGCGCCGAGCGCTGGCGGGCGTTCCGCCGCGCCGGCGCGGTCGGCATGATCGAGATTCGCGGCACGAAGAAAGCCGACTTCTGGAAGGCGTCGTCCGCCGCGCGGCTCGGGCCCGCGCTCACGCTCGACGGGCGGGAATTCGACGAAGTCGCCGGGATGAAGGTCCAGCTCTTCTGGCGGGGAGACCGGACCGCGCCTCTCTTCCAGGGAACGAAGCACCGCTTCGAGGAGATCGAGCGGCGCGCCAAGGATGGGGAGAGGCCCCCTCGCTTCGAACTCTCGAGCCGGCTCCGCGCGCGGATCGCCTCGTCGGTCCGGCCCGAGGAGTGCCGAAACGTCGTCGGCCTGATACGCGGATCGGACAAGAAATTGCGCGAACAGTACGTCGTCCTCTCGGCGCACCTCGATCATCTGGGCGTGGGCCCTCCGGTGGAGGGCGATTCGATCTACAACGGCGCCATGGACAACGCCTCCGGCTGCGCCACGCTCCTCGAGGTCGCGCGCATGATCAAGCGCTCGGGCCACGCGCCGAAGCGCTCGCTCCTCTTCCTCTTCACCACGGCCGAGGAATCGGGGCTCTGGGGCTCGGCCTACTTCACCGCCCGCCCGACGGTTCCGGCGCGACGCATCGTGGCCGATCTCAACATCGACATGTTCCTCCCGATCCAGCCGATTCGCGGAATCACCGCGTACGGCATCGACGAGTCCGATCTGGGCGACGTCGCGCGCCGCGTGGCGAAGTCGGATTCGCTGAAGATCGTCCCCGATCCGAAGCCGGCGCGGCTCTACTTCGTTCGAAGCGACCAGTACTCCTTCATTCGCCACGGGATCCCGGCGATCTTCATCGACGCGGGGCCGACCGACACGGCGGCGGTGAAGGCGGAGGACGCCTGGAACGACGCCCACTACCACAAGCCCTCGGACGACGCGGCCCAGACGATCGACCTGGGCGCGGTGGCGCGCTTCGACCGCTACATCCTGGCGCTCACGCGCGCCGTCGCCGACGGAGCGAAGAAACCTCAGTGGAAGCGCGACTCCCACTTCCGGAATCTCGGCCGAGGCTCGCGGTGAGAAATCCCGCGGCGGTGGGCCGCTCCGTCTACCTTCGCCCGATCGAGCGCGAGGACGCCGAGACCTTCCAGGCCTGGATGAACGACCAGGACGTCGTGCGGAACCTCCTCATCCATCGCCCGGTGACGCGGGAGGAGGAGATGCGCTTCACGGAGCGCGCGACGGTGGGCGCGGAGCCGACGGAGGCCGTCTTCGCCATCGTGCGAAAGCGGGGGGACCTCCTCATCGGCACGACCGGGCTCCACGCCATCGACTGGCGCCGCCGCATGGCCGGCTTCGGAATCGAGATCGGGCGGAAGGAGGAGTGGGGCAAGGGCTACGGCACCGAGGCGACCGCGCTCATCGTCTCTCACGCGTTTCGCGAGCTGAACCTGAACCGCGTCTGGCTCGAGGTCTACGAGTTCAACGCCCGCGGCATCGGGGCCTACCAGCGGGCGGGATTCCGCATGGAGGCGACGCTTCGCCAGGATTGCTTCCGCGACGGGCGATACTGGGACGTGCACCACATGGGAATTCTCCGCGCCGACTGGGAGCGGGCGCGGAAGCGCGAAGCGGCCGGGAAGGCGAACGCGAAAGCGAAGCAATGAAGACACCCTTCCTCGTCGGCGAAACGATCTATCTCCGCCCCCTGGAGTCCGAGGACGGACCGGAGGTCGCGGCGTGGTTTCGCGAGGCCGAGTTCGGAGGGCGATTCGCGAACGGGCTCCCCGTCAGCGAAGAGGCGGCGCGCCGCCAAATCGAGACGCTGACGCGCGACGAGAGGCAAATCGGCCTGGCGGTGGCGCTCCGCGCGGACGACCGGCTGGTCGGCGCCGTCCGTCTCTATCGCCTCAGTCCGCAGCGGAGGAGCGGGGGGTGCCGGCTGGCGCTCGCGCCCGCGTCGTCGTTCCGCGGAGCGGCGGCCGCGGCGCGCGAGGTGACGCGCCTCGTCCTCGCCTACGCTTTCGACACGCTCAATCTCAATCGAGTCTACGTTCACCTGCCCGCCTCCGACCACGCGGCTCGAACGCGCTACGCCGCCGCGGGGTTCAGGGAGGAAGGGATCCTGCGACAGGAGGCGTGGCGCGACGGACGCTACGAGGACGTCGCGGTCCTGGCGCTGCTGCGGGAGGAGTACGGCCGAACGTAGGCCCGTCGATCGTCCGGGCCCCCGAGGCGGGCGCCTAGAAGCCGTTGACGGTGGCGATCTCGAGCGTGTACTTCGTCTTGCTGATCTGGGTGAACTTGGCGTCGCGGATGAGGCGCTGGATTCGGAAGAGGAGCTTCGGGTCCCGGCTCACCACCGAAACGCCGATCGCCGTCGTCGTCCCGTTCGGGGCGCGTCCCTGACGGTGGAGCGACGTCCAGTTGTCGTAGTCGAGCGAGTACCACTTGTTCGAGAGCGAGAAGTTCTTCGGCAGGTTCTGCGCGACGCCCTTCGGCGCGAAGCCGTTCGGCGATTCGCTCGGCCAGCGGCCGACATCGCCGTAGTAGAGGTAGACCGCGGCCCGCAGGGCCTGCAGATCGGCCACGGCCTGGGCGGCGCGCGTGCTCGTGACGAATCCGAGGTAGGTCGGAATCGCCACCGCCGCCAGGACGCCGATGATCGAGAGCGCGACCATGAGCTCCGTCATCGTGAACCCACGATCCGACCGCGACTCGCGCATCGATCCCCCGCGTGACATGAATTCCAGCCAGATCCCCCGACCTGGTCGATCACACGATGTTTCGGCACCGAGAGGGGCGATGTTGAGTCTTCTATCGACTTGACCCGCAACGAATTGCGCTCAGGCCCCGGGCGCGGGCCCCAAGGCGGAGGGGGGACGCCGCTTCGACGTCAGATCGGCAGCCAGTACGTCACCTTCGCCAGGACGCTGTTCGCCGGCTCCGTCGCGAAGAGGTTCTTCGTGCCGATCGTGTTGTGGAATTCGCCGGATCCCGCCGACGAGAACCAGCGCTCCTCGTAGTCCGACCGGTTCTGCGTCCAGACCAGGAAGAAGGTGCTCCCCGGCCGGTACTCCCACCGATAGACGACGTTCGTATTCACCGAGATGTACGAGAAGTCGAAATTCCGCACGTTGTAGCCCGGCTCGTCGTAGTGGATGAAGTCGTAGGAGTCGGGGCGCGAGAGCTCCCGCGCCTCCTCGTAATCGCCCACCGTGATGAAGGGCTGGGCGTAGATCTCCAGCGACTGCTTCCGGCTGAAGAGGATGTTCGAGCGGAGCGTCAAATCGGCCGTCTGCTGATGAATGCGGCCGAAGACGTACGCGTAGCCGCCGATCCCCTTGCCGCCGGGCCGCGCCGCGATGTCGACCGTCTCGAGATACTGCGTGTCGTCCTTCCGGTTCTCGAAGTGGAGATCGAGCTGGTGGTTCACCGCGCTGCTCTGGTTCCAGTGCACGCCGAACGTCGCGTTGGAGCTGTGGTTGAGCGCCGTGTCGCGGAAGTGGTTCCACTCGGTGGTGAAGTAGACGTTCTTCCGCGTGTCGCTGCTGACGCCGACCCATCCGCCGTACGTCGCCGGCTCCGACATGATCGGCCCCCCCCGCGTCTCGTACCGGTGATGTCCCTCGACGTTGTACTGAAGCCCGAACCAGCCCTCGCGGTAGTTCCGGAATTGCGCCCATGCGTTCACGTTCGTGTTGCCGTACTGGGGATGCCCCTTCCCGTACGACCACGCCACTTCGCCCGTCGCGGCGTCGAACCCCTTCCGGGCCGAGTAAATCCACGACTTGCTGATGTTGTAGTTGATGTTTCCGCTGTTGAACGTCTTGCTCTTGCCGCCCTGGTTCAGCCGCCGCTGCGTCCAGCCGTAGACCACGATCTCGTCCGGCGCCTCCAGATAGCCGAGATCGTTCAGCTCCAACTTGCCGGTCTCCCAGCGCATCCCCACGTTCCCGCGCTGGACGCCGGCGTTTCGGGCGAGAGTGAATTCGCCGCCGGTTCCGTACCGCGGCTTGTCCGAGAGCGCGGGATCGGACGCGAGCGGCTCCGAGTTGACGACGGATCCGACGAACGAGCCGCTCGCGTTCCACGCGCGCGTCTTCGTGTTCATGTCGAAATCGAAGCCGGTCACGTAGGCCTCGCGCGACGCCCGGTCCCCCCACGTCGCGCGGTCGGCGGTGTTGAACGCGGCGGTCTGCATGAAATTGAAGCGGTGCCGCCCCTGGGAGAAATCCTTCCCGAGCCGCCCCACGAAGTAGCGTGAGAGCCGGTCGCCGTTCTTGGTGATGTTGTACGCCTGCCCCGGCTGCGTGATGTCGGTGGAGGCGGCGAGCGCGGCGACCGAGACGCCCCCGGCCATCTTCCCGGTCAGCTTGGCCGCGTAGCGGATGCGCGTGTTCTCGCCGCCCGTGCCGATGCGGCGGGAGTAGAACGTGTTGAAGTTCGACATCTGGAAGAAGCGGCTCCCCTCGATGAAGAAGGGGCGCTTCTCCTGGTAGAAGGTCTCGAACGGCGATAGGTTCAGGGTGGCCGGATCGGCCTCCACTTGGCCGAAGTCGGGCTGGACGGTCGCGTTCAGCGTGAGGTCCGACGTCACGCCGTACTTCATGTCGAGCCCCACGTTCGCGAAGCTGTCCCAGGCGTCCTGCTGGTCCGTGCTGTTGATCAGCGCGGGATCGGTGGCGCGCTGGAGGACGTAAGGCAGGAACTCGAGCTGGCGCGGGGCGTGAATCCCCCGGATTCCCGACACGTTCCCGAACCGGCTCACGAAGCCGCTCAGATCGCGGCTCCACGTCTTCCACGCGGTGTCCTGCCCGCGGTCGTGCATGTAGCGCCAGACGTTGATCCCCCACGTCATCTCGGGCGCGGAGCGGTAGCGGATGGCGCTGAAGGGGATCCGGATCTCCGCGTACCAACCGCTCGAGTCACGCGAGGTCTCGGCCTCCCAGACCGCGTCCCAGTCGGTGTCCATCTCCCCGTCGTTGTAGACGTAGACGTCCTGCTGAACGCCGAGCGGGTTCACCTTGAAGGCGTAGCCGGTGGTGTGGTCGTGATAGGGATCGAGATAGACGGCGACGACGTCGGAGCTGACGAACTTGTCCCGCCGCGAGAGCTTCGCCGAGATCTTCGACGGATCGCTTTCGTAGCAGGCGATGGCGAAGTAGATGGCGCCCTCGTCGTAGGCGACCTTGAACACCGTCGGCTCCGCCGGAGGGGCGCCGCGGTCGGGGTCCCACTGCCCGAAACCGCGTCCCGTCTCGCCGTAGACCCATGCCGCGTCGTTCAGCACGCCGTCGACCTGGATCTGCTGGGAGCGCGCGTCGATGGCGCGGATGCTCGGGTCGGCGGCCTTTCGCCCGTCCGAGGAGTCGGGGTACGAGGATCCTCCCCCCATCGCGGAGAACGCGCCGAAGCCGGCCCACGCGGAGACCGGCGCGAGCATCGCCAGGAGGACGAGAAGGCTCGAAAGAACGCCGGGGGCGCGTCGGACGGCCATGAACACTCTCTCCTCGAATTCGATCGATGCCGAGCCGTTTGAGGTCGCGGAGGTGGGGGCGCCGCGAAGGGTCGGATTCCCGCGGCATGCGAATCGTTGAAAGAGCCGCCGACCGCCGGGAAACGTGACCGCGCTCCCGCCCGGTCGGGAACACGAGACAGTAACGCATCGAACGGGCACCCGGTTTCGCTAGATTCGCGGGGCGCGCGAAAGCTCCGCAATCGCAAGTCGCGCGGCCACTTACGAAACCCGTGCCGCCGCGGAGTCGCCGGCGGTCCGGACGGCTGGGGCCGGGTGGTCCCATGGTCCCAGTCAAGGGAGGGCCCCTTCTTGACGATAATCCTTATCGATTATCCCTAGTATCGTTCCGGGGGTGGGCGACCCGTCCCGCCTTTGAACCCAAGGAGGGGAACCGTGCTCGTCTTTTTCGTGGTCCTCGTGGTGATCGTCGTTCTCGCGGTGCCGCCCGTACGCCGCGTGCTCCTCACGAGCTGGCTCATGCCGATGCTCGCGCCCGTCATCCCCCGCATGAGCGAGACCGAGCGGATCGCGCTCGAAGCGGGCACGGTCTGGTGGGACGCCGATCTCTTCTCGGGGAAGCCGCGATGGGATCGTCTTCTCTCCTTCAAGCCGAAGGGGCTGACCGACGAGGAGCGCGCGTTCCTGAACGGCCCGACGGAGGAGCTCTGCCGCCTGGTCGACGATTGGGACGTGAATCGCCGAGGCGATCTCTCGCCCGAGGCGTGGGCGTTCCTCAAGAAGGAGCGCTTCTTCGGGATGATCATCCCGAAGGAATACGGCGGCCGCGGCTTCTCGGCCGCGGCGCACTCCGCGGTCATTACGAAGATCTCGAGCCGGAGCGTCACCGCGTCGGTGACGGCGATGATCCCCAACTCGCTGGGGCCGGCCGAACTCCTCCTCCACTACGGCACCGACGAGCAGAAGCTCCACTACCTGCCGCGGCTCGCGCGCGGCGAGGAGATTCCCGCCTTCGCGCTCACCGAACCCGAGGCGGGAAGCGACGCCACCTCGCAGAAGAGCACGGGCATCGTCTGCAAGGGGATGTGGGAGGGGAAGGAAGTCCTCGGCGTCCGCATCACCTGGTCGAAGCGCTACATCACGCTGGCGCCGTACGCCACCGTGCTCGGCCTCGCGTTCCGGCTCCGCGACCCCGAGAAGCTCCTCGGCGGGAAGGAAGAGCCCGGCATCACCTGCGCGCTCCTCCCCACGAGCGTCCCGGGGGTCGAGGTCGGTCTTCGCCACGATCCGCTCGGGGTCCCCTTCCTGAACGGCCCCACGTTCGGCAAGGACGTCTTCTTCCCGATCGACGTCATCATCGGCGGTCCGAAGAACGCGGGCATGGGCTGGAAGATGCTCATGGAGAATCTGGCCGCGGGACGCGGCATCGCGCTCCCTTCGCTCGCCGCCGGCTCGGCGCAGCTCGCCGCGCGCACGGCCTCCGCGCACGCCACCGTGCGCGAGCAGTTCGGACTTCCGATCGGCCGCTTCGAGGGAATCGAGGAGCCGCTGGCGCGGATCGCCGCCTCGGCCTACTGGATGAACGCCACGCGCCAGCTCACGCTCGGCGCGGTGGACGCGGGCGAGCGTCCGGCCGTCCTCTCCGCCATCGTGAAGGCGTACCTCACCGAGGGGATGCGCGGCGCCGTGAACGACGCCATGGACGTGCAGGCCGGTTCCGGCATCTCACGCGGCCCGCGGAACATCCTGGCCGGCGCGTACCAGGCGGTGCCGGTCGGCATCACGGTCGAAGGCGCGAACATCCTCACGCGGACGCTCATCATCTACGGGCAGGGGGCCATCCGGTGCCATCCCTGGGTGCAGAAGGAGATGGCCGCCATCGCGAAGAAGGATCTCGTCGCGTTCGATCACGCTTTCTTCGGGCATCTCGGCATGGTGGCGGCGAACGCGGCACGTTCGTTCGTCTTCGGCGTGACGGGCGGCGCGGCGGCCTCGTCGCCGGTGGGCGGCGCGGCGGGCGACGCCGTGCGCCGGCTGGCGCGGATGAGCGCGTCGTTCGCGCTCGTCTCCGACACCGCCATGGCCACGCTCGGCGCGACGCTGAAGCGGAAGGAAAAGATCAGCGGACGCCTCGCCGACGTCCTCGCCTGGATGTACGTCACCTCGGCCACGATCAAGAAGTTCGTGGACGACGGCCAGCCGGAGCGGGAGCGCGTCTACTTCCAGTACTCGGTCGACAACGCCCTCTTCAAGGCGCAGACGGCGCTCGCCGGCGTGCTCGACAACCTGCCGAACCGTCCCGCGGCGTGGGCGCTTCACGTGGCGGTCTTCCCGTACGGGCCGCGCTGGAAGGCGCCGTCCGATCGGCTAGGCTCGAAGCTCGCGAAGAGCCTCCTCGACGACCAGGAGACGCGCCTGAAGCTGACGGGCGACATCTTCATCCCGGCGAAGGACCAGCATGGCCTCGGCCGCCTCGAGGACGCCTACGAGAAGGCGATGGCGGCGCGCGATCTGGAGCGGAAGCTGAAAGACGCCATCAAGTCGGGCGCGATCCCCGCGCCGGGGCGAAACGGCGACGCGCTGAGCGCCGCGGTCGCGAAGGGTGTCCTGACCGAGCCGGAGGCCCAGCTGGTGAGGGCCGCGGCGGTCGCGCGGCTCGACGTGGTGCAGGTCGATTCCTTCGACCAGGAGACGTTCCGGCACATCCGGATGTGATCGGAAAGTCCGGCGCGGCGCGGCGCCGCGCCGGCTATCGGGACCCCGCCGCGGGCGGCGTCAACGCCGCGCGCGTCCGCCGGAGCCCTTCGGCGGCGGCCGCGTCCCCCGCGGCCTCGGCCCGCGCGGCGGCCTCCTCGAGAAGCGGAATCGCCGCCGCCGCGGCCGCCGGGCCTCCCTCGCCGAGCGATCGGGCGAGATCGGCAACCGCCTTGTCGTCCCAGCCGAGGATCTGCTCCGCCGATTGCGACTTGAGGAGGTCGAACGGCGCGCGATGCTCCAGCCAGCCGTTGTCGTCGGTGTTCACCGGTCCCGCGCCCGCCTCCGCCGCCACGCGATCCAACCGTCCACGGTAGTAGCGCAGGAGGTCGGCCGGCTTCTCCACGCCGACGCGCGCCAGATCGGCCGCGACCGTCGGCCGCCGGAACGCCTCGGTCCACGCCGCGAGATCGAGCGGCACGTCCTCGCGAGGCGAGGCGAGGATGATGAGGTCGGCCGCGGTGTCGACGTAGAAGATCTGCCCGTGCGGGAAGGTGCGCGCCAGCGTCCGGATCACCGCGCGAATCGCCTCGGGCGAGATCTGGTAGCACTGCACCCACTGGCAGAGGACCCCTCCGGGGCGTAGCCGCGTGGCCGCCACGTTGTAGAAGTCGTCCGAGAAGAGATTCCCCATGCCCGCGATCCAGAAGTTCGACGGCTCGGAGACGATGACGTCGTACTCGCGGCGCTCCGAGCGGAGCACGAGGCTCGCGTCCTCCACCAGCATCCGATGCCGCGGATCGTGGAGCGGATCGCCCGCGCTTTCGCGGAACTGCGGCGCCGCCTCCACCACCGCCGGCTCGAGTTCCACCGTCCGCACCTCGCGCACGTCGTGCGTCAGGGTGGCCGCGGTCGTCACGCCGCTTCCGTAGCCGATCACGAAGACGTCGGACGCCTTCGGCGTCACGAGGAGCGGAAGGTGTCCCACCAGAACCTGCGTGCGCATGTCGGAGCCGGCGCCGGTCGTGGCGTCGGCCTTTCCGTTGATGAGGAGCGTTCGCTGTCCCTGCGTCTCGATCACGGCGACGCTCGCCACGGGGCCCTCGCGATAGAAGAGGATCTTCCCGAGGTCGGCGCGCTGTCCGACGGCGTCGATCACCTTGTGCGTGAGGGCCTCGCCGCCGTACCAGTAGGATCGAAGGAGGCGGATGAGGCCGATGCTCATCCTCTCCTCGCTCCAGGAGGGCATGCCGAAGAGCGCGTACGCCGCGGCGGCGGCCACCACGACGCCCGCGCCGAGGCGCCGCGCGCGCGCCGCGGGCTCGCCGCCGAGAAGGGCGGCGACGCCGAGGAGCGCGTTCAGCGACGCGGCGCCCAGGATGGCGACCGGCGCACCGAACTTCGGAATCAGAATGTAGGCGGTGAGGAGCGATCCCGCGATGGAGCCGACCGTGTTCGCCGAGTAGACGGCGCCCGTCGCCCGCGAGGCCTCGGCCCCCGCCGCTCGCCGGACCGCCACCGCCACGGGGAAGAGGGCGCCGAGGAGGAGCGTCGGCGGGAGGAGAAGAACCGCCGTGATGATCGCCTCCGCGGTCAGGAGCTTCGTGACGCTCCCGTCCGAGGCGGCGATGGCCGCCGTCTGCCAGTGGGGGAGACGCTGGAGCGCGTGGAGCCCCCCCGCCACGCTGCCCGCCAGCGCGGCCTGGAGGATTCCGAAGAGGACGACCGGGGCTCGAGCCCGCTTGAGCGCCCGCTGCGCGCCCGCTGCCCCGAGCGCGAGTCCCAGGAGATAGATCGCGAGAATGGCCGAGAAGGCGTAGGTGATCCCGCCGAACGGCACCGTGAGGAGCCTCGTCCACGCCACCTGATAGAGGATGGCGGCGAGTCCCGACAGGGCGAACGCCGGAAGGAGCCACGCGGCGAACGGTGCCGCCTTCGCCAGCGCCGGCGCCGTTCCCGGGCCCGGGCCCGTCGGCGCGCCGCCATCCCTCTTCTCGCGGGCCGGGGCCGGCGCCGGTATGCGGGCCGAGACGAGGATCGCCGCGATCGCCAGATCGATCAGGCCGGCCGCGATCGCCGTCTTCGCCAGGCCGAACTCGGGGACCGCCAGGAACCCGGCCAGGACCGTGCCCGCCACGGCGCCCCCCGTGTTGATGGCGTAGAGGCGAGCCACGGAGGCCGAGGCCTCTCGGGGGCGGCGGCGGGACGCGTCCTCCACGATCAGGGGAAGGGTCGCGCCCATGGCGATGGTCGGGATGAGGAGCGTCGCGAAGAGGAGGACGAAGCGGACGCCGTGAAAGAGGGGGCCGGTTCCGCCGAGCGATTCGTAGAGCCCCGCGAAGAGGGGGCGGCCGAGTTGATAGGCGAAGGGGGAGACGAGGGCCAGGAGCCCCACGACTGCTTCCAACGTCGCGTACCCGGCCAAGGGGTTCCGAACGCCGGATGCCCTCCGGCCCGCCAAGGCGGCCCCGATCCCAAGCCCGCCGAGAAAGGCCGCCACGACGGTGGCCACCCCGTGGACCGAATTGCCGAGGAGGAGGGAGAGGTACTTCGACCAGACGACCTCGAGGGCAAGCCCCGCCGCGCCCGAGAAAAAGAAGCAGGCCGGGACTAGAACGCGAGAAGGGTCGGTGGAACGAGCGGTCGTGGTCACAATGAGATGGCGAACCGTGAGCGGATAGTCTATAATAGTCGGAACCGCATGGCGACTTCTCGGTCTCGAGGCGCTCTCCTCGGAGCGCTTCTTCTCACCTTAGTCGCGGCACTTGCCGCCCCATGCGAGGCGGCGCCCGTTCCGGCCAATCCGGAGGCGCCGATCCTCGAGCGCGGCGTCGTGCGCGAACAATTCCCCGTCGAGACGGCTCCCGCAGCCCCTTCCGGCCGACTCGCCCGCCGTCCGCACCTGGCGAACCCGCCCGTCGAGGAAGTCGTCGTCTTCAGCGACAGCCTCGAGGGCCACCCGCTCGACGACGAGGGGGGCTGGACCCACTACGACGCTTCGGGCGAGGCCTCCGCCTGGCACATCGACAGCCTCTTCGTCTGTCAGGGGAAGGGGTGGTGGTGCGGCATGGTCGACTCGAGCTGGGTCAACGACACCAATCGCGCAGGCTACGGAAATTCGTGGACGCACTACCTGGAAAACTCGGTCCGGCTCGACACCATTCCGGCCGGCACGACCGCCAGGATCGGATTCCGCCACCGCATCAACGTCGAGTCGGGGTACGACTTCGGCCGGCTCGAAGTGCTCGACCTCGATCAGGGCTACGTGGAGCTGGCGCGCTTCACGGGGAAGATTCCGAAGAACTGGAGCAACAACTGCGACACCTTCAGCGTCGCGATCCCTGAGTCGATTCGCGTCAAGTACTACGCGGATCCCCAGAACCCGATCCCGGTTTACTTCCGTTTCGTCTTCGAGTCCGACGTGGGTTACTCCTCGGAGGACGGTCTCTACAACGGCGACGGCTGGATCATCGACAACATCACCGTCAAGGCCGGGACCCAGGTCCGCTTCTTCGACAACTGCGAGGGCGGCCCCAAGAACTGGTCCTACACGGTCCTGCCGCCGGTCGGCGACTACTTCGCCTTGGCCGCCAACGTGACCACCGAGGATCAGTGCACGATCAACCGGTCGAAC